>JAQBGF010000165.1:0-20168 GCA_032122615.1 Gammaproteobacteria bacterium
CCACGCGCCGGATGCGCTCCTCGAGCTGGCCGAAGTACATCTGTCCGGCCATCAGCTCCACGCCGCTGGCCTCGAACACCTCCCAACCGCGCGCCGAGAGTTGCGCGCCGAGGAGCTGCAGAAACGCCGTCTTGCCCACCCGCGACTCGGCCAGGACGATCAGCGAGCGGGGGGGCCGACTGAGGATGCTCGTCTCAGCGTCTGCCAGTAGCCCCGCAAGGGCCGCGTGGGCCACGAGAAGCTCATCGTCCGCTGACCTCGTCCAGAACCGGCCGAAAGACTGCAGGAAGGTCCGGTTGAGCGTCCGCTGGCGCCAGTTACTGATGTCCTGTTGCAGGATGCGCGCGCTCGGGTGATCGATCTGCGCCAGGAACCGTTCCATTGCCTCCGTATTCATGCCGGGGTCATTGCCGAGGAGATCGCCAAAAGCAGCGGGATCACCGAGTTGTTCGCGCGCGATGAAGTGTTGGCAGTAGAACTCTGGCAGCAGCCCGTGCTCTGCCCAGCCGGGCTGGGCGCCAAGGACGGTTGCAGCCACCGGCGGGCGAGCGGTCGCCGAGGCGAAGAAATCGAGGGCGAAATAAATGGCCCAGGCGCCGTAGTGGCCGAAGGCTTTCTGGACGGCAGCGACGGCCCCGTCTCGGTCGGGACGCTCGCGGAGCGCCACGAGAGCCGCGCAGCAAAGGCTGGTGTTGTATCCGGCGGCATGCTGGATGACGAGCGCCAGAGGTGTCTGCGGACTCGCCAGCACCGCGGCGGCTTCCTGCAGCGCTGCGCATTCGAGCAGCTCACGCGGGTGGCTGCTGGCCTCGATCGCACTGCCGATGTCGGCGCCCAGTCGATACAGATCGGCAGGCGCGGGAGGACCCGTCAGGGCCGGCACCGCCGCTTCCGCTGCGCTGGCTCCGCGCTCCTGGCGGCGCTGCGCCATGACCCCGTAGGCCAAAAGCACGATGCCCAGCAAAATCAGTAGTGCGATGGTTGTCATTAACAAGCAGGGTATCTCAACTTTAATTATTCGTTGGCGAAATACCCAAACCGCCCGCGCTCGGGCCGAGCGAGGTTTCTTTTTTCAGCCACGTGGCAGTTTTGCAGCACAGGTTCAAGATGATGCGGAAATGCCGTGCCTGCGGGAAGAGCGCCGCCCGCCACGACGTTTGGAGGTGGCAGCGGTGCTTACTTTGCCATCGCTGTGGAAGCGAATGGCGTGGGTGAGAACTTCCAGCCGGCCCCGAAGAAAGGAGAAGAGTTCAACCACCAGCGCATCTGCTCCGCGCGCAGCCGCCAGCGCCAGTGCGTGATGACCTACGCGCCCCCCAGTGATTCGCGCCGTCTTTTCTGCCCTTACTGACACAGGGGGCCGGTATAAACGGTTACCTAAGCGCCCGGAATACACCAACCTTAGGTGGCGGTGGACGGAGTCTGGACCGAACCGGTCTCTTAGGGAAATTCCCTGCTAAACTGGGAAAGAACAGGGAATTCGCAACGCTTCGGGCCTGATCCAGCCCATTTCTGGAGCGTAACGGCTTCGTTCTACGGAATATTTTCCTGCACGCACTGAACTGAAACAGGGAATTTTCCCCACCTGATCAGGGTAATGGTTCGGCGCTGCAGACAATTACAGATTCGCTAGCGCCACAGACGTCCTAGAGACATAACGCCAACAAGTGAATCCATTTGTTCAGTCGCGGCGAATTACCAGTCCAATACCGTTTCCTGCACTGCCTTTTACTATCCTGGATTGTAAAGACAATGAACAGATCCGCACACCGAAATTTTATTTTCAGGGCGGCCGCAGGGTTACTGGTGCTGCTCGCAGGAGGACACGCCATGGCCATTGAACAACCGAAATATGAGGTTGCTTATACAGATGGTGACGTTGAATACCGGCAGTACGAACCCTACCTGGTAGCGGAAACGGAAGTGACCGATGCCGGTGATTTTGACGCCGCTGGAAATGAAGGGTTTCGTCGTCTGTTCCGCTACATCACCGGCAGAAATGATGGCGGCTCGGATATTGCCATGACCGCGCCGGTCACGCAGGATAAGAAGGGAGCCAATATCGCGATGACGGCGCCTGTTGCCCAGGACCCCTCCGCCGATGGCTGGCGCATAGCCTTCATGCTGCCATCGGAGTTCACGATGGATGTGGCACCCCGCCCCACGGACAAACGCATCTACATACGCCAGGTGCCGGGAAAACTGGTGGCCACCTTGCGCTTCAGCGGACGATGGACCACTCGTAACTATGAGCGCTACAAGGCCGAGTTGGCCCAATCTCTGCAAGCGTCAGGTGTCTCGGCTGTCAGCGAGCCCATGGTGGCTCGTTACGATCCGCCCTACACACCGCCGTTCCTGCGCCGAAACGAAATTACGGTTCAGGTGAACCAGTGGCCCGCAGCTGCTGGAAAAAATTAGGCCGCGCGGAAAGACGAAGCCTTTATGGCCAGCGACGTACCTTCCGACCCCCGGACAGTGGTTGCCCGGTTGCTGGCAGCCGCTGGCGACTATGACGTTGCAGCCTGCGACGCCGGACTGGCCGCCGCGGCAGCGACCATGGCCCCACTGTCCCTGGTGCGCGATGTTGCCGGGCCCCTGCTGCGGGAGGCCGGCAACCGCTGGCACCGAAGCGAATACTCCATCGTCCAGGAACATATGGTCTCCGGCGTGGTGCGGCGCCAGCTGTCCTCCGCGCTGGATCGCCTGTCTGTCGATGCTACCGGGCCACGCATCCTGTTCACCACACTGGCCGGGGAACGCCATGAAATGGGCAGCCTGATGACTGCGGTGGTGGCTGCCAGCAAGGGGTATCGCTGCGTGTATCTCGGGCCAGACCTGCCGGTGCCAGAGGTTGCCCGCTTCTGCCATCACCAGCCCGTGCAGGTTGTGGCACTCAGCCTGGTCACGCAACCGGAGGTCAACGATGCCTGCGCGCAGCTTCGGCAGCTGCGCGCCGCGCTGCCTGGTCATGTGCAGTTATGGATCGGCGGGCAGGCCGCCGTCTTGCTCCCAGCCTCCGATCTGCCGAGAGGTATTACGCAGATTCGCGGCCTGGATGGTTATCTTGAATCACTGGCGACCCTTGGGGAACGTCAGGAGTAATTGATGAATAAAGTTGCCAAACGGACAGCCTGGATCGTGGGCATCGTGGCCCTGCTGCTGGTGTTCTCCTGGTTCAGGGGGCGCCCGAAGGAACTCATGGTAACCACGCCGCAGAAACGCGACGTCATTGAACTGGTGGTTGCCAGCGGCACCGTCAACTCCATCCGGCGCACCGCGGTGGGCGCAGAGTCTGCCGGTACGGTGGCCACCATAGAAGTCGATGAAGGCGACCGGGTTACTGCCGGCCAGCTGCTGGGTCAGTTGACGGCAGGTGAAACCGATGCCCGCTTGGCTCAGACCCGGGCCGCACTGCGTGCTGCTGACAAGAACCTGACTGCCGAGCAGGCCACCTTCAGCAAGATTCAGCAAGAGATAGATCGCCTGCGCCCGCTGGCCCGCGCCGGGCAGGTTTCCAAGGCGGAACTGGACCGGCAGATTGCGGATGGGGAAATACAGTCGGCTCGCGTAGCGGCAGCCCGGGCCGGACTTCAGCAGGCCAGGGCCGAGGTGAACCGGGTCGCACCGGAGTTCGACCGCCGCGAGGTACGCGCTCCCTTCGATGGCCTGATCACTCGCCGGCTGGTAGACCCGGGTACACCGGTTACCGCCGCCCAGACCTGGTTCGAGATTTCCGAGCTGGGTGAGAGCGAGATAGAGGTTGAAACTGATGAAAACAACCTGGGCAAGCTGCGGGTCGGCCAGACGGTCATAGCCGTGTCACCGGCTTACCCGGGAACGCCCCTGCGTGGCACGGTGCGACAGGTGGGTCCGTTCGTGGACAGTGAACGTGGCGTTGTACTGGTCAAGGTCACGCCGGAGAGCCTGCCGGATTTCGTCCTGCCCAATATGACCGTGGACGTCAGCATCGAAGTGCGCCGCTCCGAGGGTGGCCTGGCTTTGCCGGTCAGCGCCGTCTCGTTGCAGGCCAGGCCGCCCCATGTCATGGCGGTAGCCAGTGACGGCACGGTATCCCTCATGCCTGTTACCGTGGAAGGACGCAATCCGGACTGGGTAGCCGTCGCCGGCATCGCAGCCTCCCAGCAGGTGCTGCAGGAAGTGTCCAGCGCCAGGCCCGGCAGTGAAATTCGTCCCGTGACCGCCGGGGACCAGACCGCCACCGCTGGCCGCCCGGGTACATGATCACCTACTTCACACGCACGGTGGCGGTCCGGCACCTGCGTTACAGCGTGGGCCAGTCCCTGCTGACCATCGGCGTGGTGGCCATCAGCGTGCTGCTGATCGTCTACCTCTACACCATCATCAGCGGCACCCAGACAAAGATTGTCAGCAATACCACAGGCGCCCTGCCCCACATCACCATTGAGCCGCCTGAACGCACACCGGTGGCGGCCTGGGACATACCCGCACTGGCAGAGCCGAAAACCCTCTACATCGGCGAGGTCGTCAACCTGCCCCGGGCCCAGGAGAAGATCGAGGACTGGAAATTGTGGATGCCCTACCTGGATCGCGCCGATCCGCAGATTGCCGCCGTATCGCCGATCGTCAGCGGCCAGGCCTTCCTGTTCCGCGGTTCCCGCCAGCAGTCCGTGCGCGTCCTCGGCGTGATGCCGGAGCGGCACAACGGCATCGTTGAGATTGAAAACAACCTGGTGGGCGACGGGCGATTCCTGCGGATGAATTCAGGTGACATGGTCCTGGGCTGGAAGCTGGCCAATGATTTCGGCCTGAAGCTGCGCGACAAGGTGCGCCTGGTTGGCCCCGGCAATATCACCATCAATTTCACGGTGGCCGGTATTTACTACACCGGCTTTGGCCAGGTGGACGACGGCCAGGTGCTCATCACCCTGCGGGATGGCCAGTCCCTGCTGGAACTTGGTGGTTCCATCAGCTCCTTCGGGCTGAAGCTGCGCAACCTGTACGTGGCGGATGACGTCGCCCGGCGCCAGGCGACCCGGCTACCTTTCAAGGTGCGTTCCTGGGTAGAGGACAATCCCAACCTGTTTCGTACCCTGGCCAGCCAGAGCCAGACCCGGGACCTGATCCTGCTCATGTCCACCATCGCATCGGGCTTCGGCATCGCCAGCATCCTGGTGATGGTGGTGACCAGCAAATACCGTGAGATCGGCATCCTCAAGGCCATGGGTGCCACGCCCCGGGAGGTCCAGTCGATCTTCGTGCTGGAGGGCCTGATACTGGCGGTCATCGGTTGCTTCGTGGGCATTCCCCTTGGCATCGGCCTGCTGCGACTCTTGTCCAATATCCGCAGCATGGGCCCCGACGGGCGAATCGAGGCGGTCTTCACCATCCAGATTGAGCCCGGGCTGCTGGTCGGCGCCTGCGTGGTCGCCATCGTCACCGGCGCCATCGCCTCGTACTTCCCGGCCCGGCGCGCCGGACAGGTGGATCCCATGCAGGTGATCAGGGGAAGCTAATGAGCAGCGCACCGGTCGTTGAACTACGGGACGTCGCCAAGACCTACTACACCGGCAGCGTCGAGACCCCGGTGCTGTTCGACATTTCCTTCCAGGTGGTGCCCGGCGAGTTCGTCGCCGTGGTAGGCGGCAGCGGTTCCGGCAAGACCACGCTGCTGAATATCATGGGACTTCTGGACCGGCCCACAGGCGGCGTGGTGAGCATCGAATCACGGGAGGTCAGTCATCTGGACGAAGTGGGCCGTGCTGCCATGCGCCGGGACCGGCTGGGTTTCATCTTCCAGTTTCATTACCTGCTGCCCGAGTTCACCGTGCTGGAAAACGCCCTGATGCCCTGCCGCATGCGAGGCCGGGAGTTTGAAGCGCAACAGGAAAAGCGCATGACTGAATTGCTGGAGGCCGTGGGCCTGGGAGACAAGCTCAAGTCGCGCCCCGGCCAGTTGTCCGGCGGCCAGCAACAGCGGGTTGCGGTGGTGCGCTCCCTGGCAAACGATCCGGCCGTGGTTTTCGCCGATGAGCCAACAGGAAACCTGGACAGCGTCAGCGGCCGGATGGTTTTCGACCTGATGAAACGTCTTAGCCGCGAGTCGGACACGGCATTCGTGATGGTCACCCATGACGACAGCTTTGCCCTGGAAACTGACCGGGTCATTCGCATCCAGGACGGCCGGGTGCAACGCTCCGAGTCCCTGTCCACGGCCACCGCCTGATTCGCCGGTGCGCCAACCGGCAAGCATTGTCTGGTTTCGCAACGACCTGCGCCTGGCCGACAACCCGGCACTGACCGCTGCCGTGAAACGGGGCGGTCCTGTCCTGCCGGTGTTCATATGGGCTCCGGACGAAGAAGACGACTGGGCACCGGGCGCCGCCTCCCGATGGTGGCTGCATCATTCGCTCGCGAGTCTCCGCTTGTCCATTGAAAAACTGGATTCAGTGCTGCTGATCCGCAAGGGAGAGACGCTGGGGCAGCTGCGTCAGCTGGCCAGGCAAAGCGGCGCGAATGCTGTCTTCTGGAATGACCGGTATGAACCCCAGGTTTTGCTTCGCGACCGCCACATAAAGGCGTCGCTCCGGGGTGCCGGAATTGATGTGCAAAGCTTCAGCGCCGGATTGCTGCACGAGCCGGGAACCGTTCTCAATCAAGCTGGCAAGCCCTACCAGGTGTTCACGCCATTCTGGAAAGCCTGTCTCGGGCTGGCCGATCGATGCATGCCATTGCACCCTCCCCGGCGTTTGCCCTCCCCGGCCTCGTGGCCGCGACCCCTGCCACTGGACGCCCTCGCCCTGCTGCCTGCCGCCGACTGGGCGCGCGGCATTGAAGCGGCCTGGAAGCCCGGCGAAGCCGGGGCGCGGGCCAATCTTCGGCGCTTTATCAGGAAGGCTCTTGCCGCTTATTCCGACGGGCGCAACCGGCCTGACGAACAGGGCACCTCCCGGCTGTCACCCCACCTGCACTTCGGTGAAATAAGTCCGCGGCAGGTCTGGCAGACCCTCGCCACGCGGCGAAGCTCGCAGTTCATGGCAGAGATCGGCTGGCGGGAATTTGCCCACCACCTCCTGTTTCACTTCCCGCATACACCCCGCGAGCCCCTGCGCCCGAACTTCCGCAAGTTCCCCTGGCAGTTCAATGCCCGCCTGATGACGGCCTGGCAACAGGGGCGTACGGGTTACCCGCTGGTGGACGCCGGGATGCGGGAACTGTGGGCTACCGGCTGGATGCATAACCGTGTGCGCATGGTGGCCGCATCCTTCCTGGTGAAAGACCTGCTGATGGACTGGCGCCGGGGAGCTGCATGGTTCTGGGACACGCTGGTGGATGCAGACCTGGCCAATAACACCCTGGGCTGGCAATGGGTCGCCGGCTGCGGCGCAGATGCCGCGCCCTACTACCGGGTATTCAATCCAGTGGGCCAGGGGGAAAAATTTGATCCCGATGGCAATTACGTCCGCCGCTGGGTCCCTGAACTGGCGCAGCTTCCGAATAACTGGATTCACCGGCCGTTCGACGCGCCGGCCGCAACGCTGAACAAAGCCGGTGTCGTACTGGGACGGGACTATCCCGAGCCGGTCGTCACCCACGCGCTCGCCCGGCAGGTCGCCCTCATGGCCTACAAAGATCTAAGTCAGGACTGACCGTCGCGACCGCTAACCGCCCAGGCCGATCAGGAATTCACTGCGGGTTTCCGGGCTGATCTTGAATGCTCCGCCCAGCGCCGTGGTGGTAGTGAAGCTGCCGGTATCCCGCACGCCCCGCGCCTTCACGCAAAAGTGCGTGGCCCTGATGCTTACCGCCACGTCGGAGGTTTCCAGCAGGGTCTGCAGGGCCAGAAGGACCTGCTCCGTGAGCCGCTCCTGGATCTGCGGACGCTGGGCAAAGAAGGCCACCACGCGGTTGATCTTGGAGAGGCCGATAACCTTTTCCCTGGGTATGTAGGCCACCGTGGCGGTCCCATCAATGGTGATGAAGTGGTGTTCGCAGGTGGACGACAGGTTGATGCCGCCCACGCGGATCATTTCGTCACAGCGCATCTTGTTCTGGACTACGGTCAGCCTCGGGAAGTTGCGATAATCCAGACCACCGAAGATCTCGTTTACGTACATTTTGGCAATACGCCGGGGCGTGTCCATGAGGCTGTCATCTGCCAGGTCCAGTCCCAGCACCTTCATGATTTCGGTGAAGTGGAGCTGGATGAGCTGGCGCTTCTCCTCGTCGCCGAGTCCCGCATCCACCATGGGCGTTTCCAGGCCCCGGGCCAGGAGCGCTTCCCGCACCGCAATGGCCTCGGGCCTCAGGGCAGCGCTGTATCGGCCGTAAACTTGCAGAGGGGAAACGCTACTGCGCTGCCGTGCGCTCGAGGATCCCGAATCTTGAACGACAGCTACTGGCGGTGGGCTCATATGGGTTTACTCACTGTATTTTCACCAACTGCACGCACATGGCCGGCAGAAACCGGCATTTGGTAGTTAATTCGCTGCCGATACCCTGATCGGATTCACCCCGGGACACAAATCTTGCTGCGCGCGGACTCAAGCTGCCTGCGGACCCGGCTCGTCCGGTTCCAGTTCGGCGTCGGATGCCGCTCCGGCCGCCTCTTCGTCGGCCTTGCCTTCGAGCAAGAACCCAAGTCCCACCAAAATTGCCGCGACCAAAGCCATGCCGACGAAGGCCGCCTGGTACCCGACCGCACCGCCGCCCGCCGATGCCGCAATGGCGCCGACAAAGGCGGCGCCCAGCAGCCGCCCGATGGAAGTGAAGTTACTGAGAAGACCCTGGGCGGAACCCCGCTCGCCGGGCCGGCTGTGCTCCAGTATGACCAGCCGCAAGGGCGCGCCCAAAACCCCGCCCATTCCGGTGCTGCCGAGAATACTGGCGCCGATGAACACGGGCACAGTTATTTCGGCCAGTCCAAAGATCAGCACACTGGCGGTCACCAACAACATTCCCACTGTAATGATCACCCGGGTGCCGATGATGTTGATCAGGCGACCGGCCACCGGCGAGGCAATGGTTGCTGCCGCCACGCCGGGCAGCAGCATCCACGCAGCCGTACTCTGGGATACACCGATCGCGGAAACGGCCAGTGCCGGATAAAACACCCCCGCTGACTGGATGGCGCCAACCCCGGTGCCGATAAGGCTGGCGGTGACGACCGGGCGGGAATCGAACAGCCCCGGACGAATGATCGGATCCACGGCACGCTTCTCCACGCGCCAGAACACCGGCACCAGCAGTACGGAGAGAAGCAGCACCGGCGCCACCTGCCACGACCACAGGCTGTCTTCGAGGGCATTCGTGTCCAGGCCGTTGAGGCCGTACACCAGGGCGCCCAGCAGCACTGACAGGATGATGATGCCGCTGAAATCCAGCTGCTTGCGTGAACTTGCCTGCCGCGTGGGCAACAGGCGCCAGGCGCCAACAATAAGGAATGCGGCTATGGGCAGGTTTACCAGGAACAGCCATTGCCAGCCGAAAGGCAACAGCAGGCCACCCATCACCGGGCCGATAAAAAACGCCAGCCCGAAAACCGTACCGAGTATCCCCAGTGCGGGCCCGCGCTCCCTGGGTGGCACCGTGTTGCCGATGACCGCTGCCGCCACCGGGAAAATGCCGCCGGCCCCGAATCCCTGGATGGCACGACCATAATAAAGCGTCGATGGCTCGCTGGCGATAACCAGCAGCAAGGAGCCGCCGGCGAAGAAACCGATGCTGAGGATATAGGCCAGCCGTGCACCGAGCCGGTCCGCCAGTTTACCCAGCAGCGGCGTACCCAGCATCTGGCAGAGCACATAGGCATTGAACAGCACCGATAGCTGGCGCGTGGTCATGCCAAATTCCGCCTGGATAGCCGGAAGCGCGGGGCCGACGATGGCCAGGTCCAGCGCGCCCATGAGGACACCGGCGAACAGTAGCGGCAGCAGCAGTTTCGATTGCGTGGTGTTCAATGCAACTCCTGACCTTAAGAAGATCTGTTCGCCGCAATCCGGCGAACAGATTTCGGCATGCTTGCCGAAACCCGCAATTTGGCGCGGGGAAGCCCGACATTACCGATAGGGTGTCATCGGCGCTTGCACCCCGTCCACTTGCACCCCGTCAATTAGTGAGTGCCTAATGACCTCCGCACCTGACGGCGACCCGAGCAATTGGCATCAAGTGTCCAGCAACAATGATTCATGACCGACGCTCTTTCCTGCGCACCATGGCATTCGCCGGCATCGCACCGGCCGGGGTGTGGCTTGACGCTAGCGCACAGGAGATTCAACGCATGCCTGAAAAACGTCTCGTACTGAGTAACTTTGAGCAGGAGCAGGAAGTCATCCTGCCGAACACCCGCTGGCGCGGGTTCAGCGACCGGGTCATGGGAGGCGTGTCGGACGCTGAGCTTGAGAAGGCCACCGTGGCAGGCAAACGCTGCATTCGGCTTACGGGGCGTGTGACCCGCGACAACGGGGGCGGATTTATCCAGATGGCGCTGGACATGGGGTCCCGCGATGCGGCCTTTGACGGCTCCGCGTACACCGGCATTGAGTTTCTCCTCTACGGCAATGATGAAGACTACAACGTACACGTGCGGACGGCTGATTGCGGCTGGTACGACGAGTCGTACCGCGTCACCAGCCGTATCGAGCCAAGCTGGCAGCGCCTGCGGCTGCCCTGGACCGCATTCAAGGCCAATGGCGTTGATGTACCGCTGAACCCGGCACGGCTACAACGCATCGCGGTGCTGGGCTGGATGCGCGAATTCACCGCGGACGTGGCCCTTGCCGAGGCCGCGCTTTACGCCTAGTGGCCGCTGCGACAGATGGCGCCTGCCGAAGCCAGTCTCAACGTTCCATACGCTGGGAAAAATCCCAGGATGTCAGCCACGTTGGCTGAATGCGGATCGCCACCTCCTCCTCTTGCCGCGCGATGAGCCATTGCGCAAAACCGGAATCCCGGCCATGCAGGTAACGGTCAATCAGTCGCAGCAGAACCGGGCCGCCGTCGGCCGCTGACAGCGTGGCGGTGCCCTGGCCTCGCACGCCGCGATAAGGCGGCTGGTCACCCGCTATTTCGAAGGCGCAGCGCTGATCCCGCTCTAGCAGGCTGACCAGCTTCGCGCTGCGCTGGGTGGCACAGCAGATTGCACCGCCTTCGTAAATGTACCAGAGGGAGCAAAGCAGTGGTGCGCCGCTCTTGCTCAAGCTGGCGAGACGTAGAGGAATCACCGCGTCCACAAGAAAGCTCTCGATATAGCCAGCGGACCAGGCGCTGGTTCGTCTTATGGGGACGTCATTCATAGAAGATTCGAAAAGTTCTTTGCAATACGGAATTCAGCTCCGGCCCGACAATTCCATAAAAATGCGCTTCCCTTCGCACAGCCTGGACTATCATCGACCCAACATCTTTCAGCGTAGCAGCCCCGAGACCGGAGATCCTTACATGCGTCGATTCATCCCGCTCATCGCAACCGTAGCCGTCATCGCCGTTAACGCGGCCGCCAATATAGTGCCCATCAACGGGCTCCGCACCGGTGAATTGAGCGCCATGTACCCGACGGGTTTCACGCCGGCCGGCTGGGTGTTTTCCATCTGGAGCCTGATCTACGTGGGGCTGATCGCCTTTTCAATTTACGCGGTGCGTGCCGGCCCGTCACAGGCGGCCCGCATAGAGCGCATCCTGCCGGCCTACCTGCTGAGCTGCGCTGGCAACGCAGTGTGGATCTTCATGTGGCACTTTGAAGTCATCCTCGGCAGCCTGGCCTGCATGTTCCTCATCCTAGGGGGGCTCATAGCGGTGTATGTGCGTCTGTACGCCGGCCCGCCGGCGAGCCTGGCCGAACGGATCTGCGTGGACATGCCCTTCAGCCTGTACCTGGGCTGGATCAGCACCGCGACACTGGCCAACACGGCAGCCTGGTTCTTTGACATCAAGGTCTACCCCTTCGGGCTGACCATGGAAGAATCCGCGCTACTCACGGTGGTGACTGCCACTGCGATCTACACGGCAGTGGGTGTGCGCACCCGCGATGCGATATACACCGCCGTGTTCGCCTGGGCTTCGCTGGGAATCTTCCTGCAGACCCTGGAAATTGATCACGCCGTGCGGCTGGCTGCCGCGGCGGGCTGCGCTGCCGCCCTGGTGGTTACTGCGGTGTCCCTGCTGCAGGGCCGCCGGTACGGCCGAACCGCGACGCCTGCCTAGACTGGCAAGGGCGGTCTTTCAGCCGACGGGGGCAACAGGCTTGCCTGCCCCGTCAGTTTCCCGTCAGCCGTGTGCCCAGGCTGACCGCTTCATCCACCCTCGCGGCGTAACCGTCAGCGCCGACTTTCTTCCACAGCTCAGAGGCTTCGTCAAAGGCTGCACCGCCAACGATGATCTTCACGGAACCTTCACTGCTCGCGCGGGCTGCTGCGATGGTCTGCTGGACCCGGGGCAGCTGCGTTGACAGCGTGGCGCCCAGCAGCAGCAGATCCGCCTGGAAGTAATTGATCATGCCTGGCAGGTCTTCCATCGGCACATCGGCACCCAGAAAAATAGAGCGCCAGCCCGCGATCTCGTAGAGGTCCGCCAACGCCCGCGGGCCAATGTCATGGGTGTTTGTAACCACGGCCGCGATGATGGCGGTCTTGCCGTTGGACGGCGCCGGCCGGGCCGCGTGGACCAGGATGCCCATGGTGCGCTGGGTCGTGAAGGTCACCATGTGCTCTTCCGCCACACTGACTTCGCACAAGTGCCACAGCCGGCCAATCTCCCGCTGGGCCGGCAGCAGCACGTCGATATAGGCCGAGCGCACATCCAGGCCATCCCGGACAGCGTTCACCACCTCTGCCACCGCATCGGAGATATTGCCTTCCAGTATTTTCTGCAGGTAGCGCAGCGCCAGCCGGTCGGCAGGTTTTTCCGGATTCAGCGCCAGCGCATCCTCGACCGCGGGAGGCTCGGCGAGCGCCATCAGCGCCCGGTCCAGGTAGTCCAAGGGAGCGGTGCGCGCCGGTTCCGGCATGTGCTCGGCCAGCACCTGGCGCAGGGATTCCAGGCTGAGTCGCACCAGGGCCTCGTCATGTTCGCGCGCCCGAAAGGCCCTGGCGGTCCAAAGTGCACGGGCCACGAATATCTGTGGCTCGTCGGTGGTCAGGGCTGCCGCAAGTTCCAGGAGCCGCTGGGTCAGGTGAATCTTCCAGCCGGCCAGGGCATCGGCACCGAACTGCTCACGAACTTCAGGGTGCTTCTCCAGCATGGCCGCGGCGGCATATCCGGCGTAACCGGCAGCCCCACGCTCCAGCAACTGGACGGAAAATCCGAAAGCGGGTTGAGCACTCATATTACTGCGGGAGTTTACACCAGGCATTCGGCGGTACCCTCCACGGCGAAGTCTACGTGTGCCGGGGTTCATGAACAAAATCCTGCATACCAGGGAATAGAGATTTCGTCGGCATATCTGATCTGGATTCAGCCGGTGAGAATTTCGAAGCCCTCAGGACCGCTGGCGTCAGCTGCCGACCGGGGCGACCAGAAGCATGGGACCATCAGACACAACCACGCCTCCTGGCTGCTCGAAGGTCACTGCGAAGGCGGCCGGCCGGTTGACGGGCAACGTGGTATCAATGGGGATGATCAGCTCGCCATCTCTGGTGACATCAAAAACACCACCATCCACCGGATGCACGTCGCGCTCGGCATCTACAACCCACAATTGATATTGGCCGCGCCGGACATCGTTGATCGGCAGGCCGGACAGCCGCAGGTAGCCCTCCTGGCGGGAACTGCTCCAGACCACATCGCCACGGGCCTGCTCGTAGCCTGGCTCGGCGGATGCGGACCAGGGCACCCGCACCAGGTCCGGCGCCTGGCTCACCAGCGCCTCGCGCCTGGCCTCGATGGCCACGGCAACCGACGCCATGTCCGGGGCAGGATCCACGCTGGAATCCTGACGATAAACGACAAATGCCACCGCCAATGCCGCTGCGAGATACCAGCCCAGTGCGGCGCTGCCGGAAGGCCTGATTTTCCCGCGTGCCTGCGTGAGCACCCGACTTTTTTCGGCACGGCGCTGCCGGGCTCCTGCCAGGTCTGCAACCGAAGCAGCACCGCTGACCTGCCGTCCGGCATTCCATGCATCAGCCTGGCGAACCAGCTTTGCCCGGACCGACTCCGGCAACGCCACCCGGGCGGCACGATCCTGCCTGAGCAAGGCCAGCTGCACCACAGATGCCGCTGCCATCATCTGCTCACGGTCCACCGCGACGCTTTCACTCAACAGGCAATCCAGTTCGGCGTTCTCGGACACGTCGTTGGTGCCGGTCGCTTCACCAGCCACTAACTCAGCAAGGCGCCCCTGCATTGGCAAGAAACCGCTCATCGGTTCACCGCCTCTTCTGCACTATCGGGGCTGATGTTCAATCGCTCCCGGATACTGATGAGACCTCGACGGATGCGGGTTTTTACCGTACCCAGGGGCAGACTCATCTGTTCGGCAATTTCACTGTGGCTATAACCTTCGTAAAGGGAGAGCGAGAGAATCTGGCGGTTTTCCGGCGCCATGTCGGCCAGTATGCGTTCCACCAGGGCCACGTCTGTTTCTGCTTCCATGGGGGCGTCCACAGTCGGCAGGCGCATTTCACCGGCCTCCTCGTCATCCAGTGAGTCCATGCCCGGTCGCCGGGTTTGCTGACGCAACCGGTCTATGAGCCGCCGCCGGGATATGGTGGAGACGAAGGTCGTTTCGCTGGCAAGCGCCGGATCAAAGCGCGCAGCGCTGTTCCACAAGTCTATGAAAATGTCCTGCACGGCATCTTCGGCGTCAGCACCATTGCGCAGGAATCGTCTTGCAAGCGACCAGACGAGGCCGCCGTAGGTATCAATGCACTCCTGCACTGCGCGCTGATCGCCCTGGGCGATGCGCTCAAGAATGCTTTTCTGGCTGGTCATCAAGGAAAAGTCTGGCCCTACTGCCCGCAACCGCCCCGGCTTTCCGGCAGCAGAACAGTGAAAATGAACAGCGGGAATCATACACGAAGACATTGTTTACTCAGCTTCAGGAATAGTGAAAGCAGGCCTCTGAACTCCTTCGAGTGCATGACGTCACCAGATTCAGGCGGGACAACCCGCTGCCTTTACCGGGACATAAAAAAGGGGCCACCCCGTAGAGGTGGCCCCTGTCCGCAGTCCGCGACACTAAGCATGCACCGCGGCTGCTTCATGCCAGTCAATGCTTTTTATTTAGCTGGGGGGCAGAACAACAGCATCGATGACATGTATAACGCCGTTGCTCGCGGCAATATCGGCAGAAGTGACCTTCGCGCCGTTAACCGTCACCCCGCCGGCGCCATCCTTGACGTCCAGAGTCGCACCCTGGAGGGTCGTGGGCTTGACCTCGCCCTTGATATCAGAGGACATGACTTTCCCGGACACCACGTGATACAGCAGGATGCCCTTGAGCTGCTCCTTGTTTTCCGGCTTTAGCAGGCTATCCAGCGTGCCTTCCGGCAGCTTTGCGAAGGCGGCGTCGGTGGGTGCAAAAACCGTGAAAGGCCCCGGACCCTTGAGCGCACCAATCAGGTCAGCAGCCTTGAGTGCAGCAGCAAGAGTGCCGAAAGATCCGGCAGCAACAGCTGTATCAACGATATCTTTGGGCGCATCGCCTGCACGTGCCGGCTGCAACAGCATGAAGCTCATTGCAGTAAGCGCAGCCATAGTTGCGAAAAAACTCCGTCGCCTGGAGAACTTGGTCATATTTTGTACCTCGAGCCTGTGAATGAATTTCACCAACAACTTATTGGCGTACAGAAGGCTATTCGCCCGGTTTGGGGGATTGGATTCGCCGGCCGCGCCGGGCCGGAAGCGGCAATCAGCGGGGAGCTGGTACACAGCGCGCTGGTGTGGCACCACCTAAATGGCCAGCAGAGACGGGAACACCAGTACCCCGAAGGCCTTAGATCGCCGACCGGTCTCCGGTGCCACTCACTGTTGGCGAACTCGCCAAACTCCTGGAACTTCGCGGGATGTCTCGACTCACTGAAATCGTACTAAGTACTTTCTCTCAAATAGAAAGATGGGTGGCGGACGGAAAGGGATTCACTCGGGGCCGGGTACGGCCCTCGCCCTTCGGGCAGCGCTTCGCGCTGTGCAAATTCGCCCTGCGAATTTGTCGAACCTTGGGGTTCTCATCGGCCATCGCCTTTACCCACTTAATGAAAGGGCCCATGGCAGGGGCCCTGTCTTTCAAGTGGCGGTGGACAGAGTCTAGCGCGAACCCGTCTCTGCCCGAATTCCCTGATGAGCAGGGAAATTACAGGGAATCTTCCTGATTCCTGGTCCTCCGGCCGCTATCCAGTTGCTCAATATCCTATTGTTTCAGGCCTTCAGGCTGCAATTCCCTACGGACCGGATCAGGGAATTTTTTCCCGCTGAGCTGGGAACCCTGATACGGCAACAGGGATCCCCGAGGTGCCCGCAATCGCTGCCTCAGAACTGCTTTTCCAGCCCCGCCTGCTTGAGCACTGCATTGGCAGTGTGTCGGGACTTGATGTCGCCATCCACCGTGAAGTATTGCCCGCTCGTCGGACTGAACCAGACCTCGTGGTCGCCCTTGCCCTGGCGGTGAAATCGGCACCCGTGCTCCTTGAGGATCTTCTTCAGATCCCGAGTAAAGGCCGCCACGGCATCAGGCCGTGTGGAGTGTAAAGCGCTGTTGCCCCTGCCAGAGCAGTTCCACCGGTACGTCCCTGGCGGCCGCTTCACCGCCCGCATTCAGTTCCAAGAGTTCCGGGATCATCGTCCTGAGCTTGGCCAGTAATTCGGCCGGCTCGGTGGCCTCGGTCGCCAGACCCGGCACCGTGGAATGGGCCACGTACCAGACTTTGGCCTCGTCATCCCACTCACAGTGTACGAAGTGTGTTTTCATGATTCTTGGCCGTCCTCGGCGGGCCACGATCAGTTCAATGGTGCCTGAAATTTACCAACTCATCCCGGACAAAGCTGTGAACCATCACGCTTGCTCGGCGCTGCCGGCCACTCATACCTCAATCCGGCCCCAAGCCGCAATGCTGGCGCCTGCCAGGCTCCCGTCATTCTGCCGGTCAATTGGGCATTCTGGCCGAAACTCGCTCTTGCCGCCCAGTCTTGGCCAGCGCCTCCCGGCCCGCTACGGTACCCGCGATGCGCCACCTCTTTGTCCTGATAATCCATCTGATTCTGACCCGGCTGCGGCTGTGCCAGCCCGGCGGCGCACGGGCGGTGATTGCGGAATCACTGCTGCTCAAGCACCAACTGCTGATTCTCACCCGTGGTCGGCAGCGGGCACCGAATCTCCGGCCGGCGGACCGGTTAATTGCCGGGACCTGCGCCCTCTTCATGCGCCGGGGTCGTGTGCTGCGCTCAGCCATCGTGCTCAGGCCGTCCACCATTCTCGCCTTCCATCGCACACTAGTTCGGTGGAAGTACCGGCTGCTGTTCAGCCCACAGCGCCGTGGTCGGCCCGGACCGCGAGGCCCGACACCGGAGCTGGTTGCCGCCATTGTCGAGATGAAGCGCCGCAATCCCCGCTGGGGCTGCCCGCGCATCGCCCAGCAGGTTGCGCTCGCCTTCGGCGTGACACTGGATAAAGATGTCGTCCGCAGGGTCCTCGCCCGGCACTACCACCCACAACCCGGAGGTGGCGGCCCCTCCTGGCTCACGTTCCTCGGGAACATGAGGGACAGCCTGTGGAGCACCGACCTGTTCCGCTGCGAATCTCTCGGCCTGCGCAGCCACTGGGTGCTGCTGGTGATGGATCAGTACACCCGACGGATCATCGGCTTCGGCGTTCATGCGGGCGTTCTAGATGGTGTCGCCGTGTGCCGGATGTTCAATGCCGCCATCGGCGGGCAAGTGTCTCCAGACCTGCTCAGTACGGATCACGATCCGTTGTTTGGGTTTCACCGCTGGAAAACCAACTTGCGCGTACTTGAAATCGATGAAATCAAAACCGTGCCCTACGCGCCGATCTCTCACCCGTTCGTGGAACGCCTCATTGGAACCCTGCGGCGCGAGTATCTCGATCACGTACCCTTCTGGGGCGCCGCGGATCTGCGGCGAAAACTTGTCGAGTTCCAGGCGTTCTTCAATACGCATCGCGTGCACACCGCCCTTGACGGGGAAACGCCCGGTCAGCGCGCCGGTCAACCGGCGCCAGCGCCGCTTTCACTCCAGAGTTTTGGTTGGCTGGCACATTGCCGCGGGCTTTTTCACACGCCCGTCGAGGTATGAATTAGCAATTCGCCACAGACACGTGTTCAGCCCTCTGGCCGAATGGACTGCGGCTCAACCGGCACCACCGCCGTCATCCGATAACCCGGCGGTATCCGGTGAATAAAGGCGACGGCCGTGGATGACATTCACGACGACGATGGCATCCGGCCGGACCTGGTAGATCACCCGATAGCTGAACACGAAGCGTTCGCGCAGATCAGCCCGTTCGAACTCTGGCACCACCCGCCCCAGCCGTGGATGACGCGGTAGACTGCGGGCCAGCGCCAGAATCTTGTCGGCAACGGCCGCCGCGTAGCGCGGCGAGTCACGGGCGATGTACTCAGCAATACTTTGCAGGTCGTCGGCAGCCGCGACCGACCAGATCAGGCGTTGAGCCATTTGGCGAGGCGCTTTTCCACCTCATCTTGGGTCAGAGTGCGCCCGGCCTCGACATCATCGAGGCCGCGCTTGATCTTTTCCAGCACATACAGGCCGTACTGAACATCCTCCAGCGTGCTGTCCTTGGGCAGGTGCTTCAGCACTGTGGCCACGTCGTCGCTGACTGCGCTCATGTCCCGCACCTCCTGCGTCTCATGCCGACATAGTAGTGTACGTTTTCCCGTTCAGCCAACCCTTCATAACCTTAATTTAGTTATGTTCTGGGCCTGTGTGTGGCGAATTGCTATTTGTCGCACAGAATTAGGCAGTTGCCTAGGCTTGCCGCGGTTGTCTAAATGGCTAGGATGCTTAGGTGCGCGATGCCCTCATCCTGCTGATTCATCTGCTCGCGACCATCGCTAGACTTCTCGTCCCGGGCGGTGCCCGCTCGATCGTTGCCGAGTCCACACTTCTCAAGCAGCAATTGCTGGTGCTGAGCCGCGCCCGCGAGCGGGCGCCAAACCTGCGGCCGATCGACCGCATCATCGCCGCCCTCTGCGCGGGGTGGATGCGCCCCGCCCGCCTGCTGCGGGCAGCCATCGTCATCAAGCCGGCCACCATCATGCAATTCCATCGGGCCCTGGTGCAGCGCAAGTATCGCCTGCTGTTCACGCCGATCCGTCGGGGTAAGCCCGGGCCGAAGGGGCCCTCTGAAGAATTGACGGCAGCCATTATCGAGATGAAGCGCCGCAACCCGCGCTTTGGCTGCCGCCGGATTGCGCAGCAGCTCGCCTTGGCCTTCGGCGTTGATATTGACAGGGACGTGGTCCGGCGAGTTCTTGCGAGGCACTATCGACCAATTCCTGGCGGCGGCGGGCCCTCGTGGCTGACTTTCCTGGGCCACAGCCGGGACAGTTTGTGGTCCACCGACCTGTTTCGGTGCGAGTCGCTGCGTCTGACCACCCACTGGGTGATGGTCGTGCTGGATCAATACACACGGCGCATTGTCGGCTTTGCTGTTCATCGCGGCACACTGGATGGCATTGCCGTCTGTCGCCTGTTTATCGCAGCAACCAGCAGCAGTGACAATTTCCCGCTGTGCCTGAGCACCGATAACGATCCTCTATTTACCTACCACCGCTGGGGTGCCAACCTGCGCGTCCTGGATATCGCAGAGATCAAGACCGTTCCGTATGTGCCGCTTTCGCATCCTTTCATTGAACGGCTGATTGGCACGGTGCGCCGCGAGTTACTGGACCATGTGCCGTTCTGGTCGACCCGCGACCTGCAGCGCAAGCTCGCCGATTTCCAGACCTACTACAACGCCCAGCGGGCGCACGATGCGCTGGATGGCCGGCCGCCGGCACTTCGTGATCGGCGTCGCCCAGCGCCGCGATTCGCTAGTACCGGAATTACCCGCTACCGCTGGCAATCGCATTGTCGCGGCTTGTTTCAGCTGCCGATGGCCGCGTGAATTAGCAATTCGCCACAGACAGCTTGAATGTGGCGGTGGACGGAGTCATGGGCGAACCGGTCTCCAAACTCAACTCTCTGCTAAACAGGGAATCTACAGGGAATATTGCGAC
>JAQBGF010000166.1:0-20182 GCA_032122615.1 Gammaproteobacteria bacterium
TCGACGTCCTGATCTAGCCGGGATCCAAGGCGCCCTCCGGCGGTCCCCGCGGCTCGGGCTGGCGAGCACCCGCACCTGGCCCCCGCAGTTCTCGCAGCTGGTGAGATCCAGTTTGAAGACCCGCTTCAGACGTTGGGCCCAGCTCATTGCGCGATGACGCTCGACCGGCGTCGTGACCCGGAAACGCAACCGATACTCTTCCGTCTCAAGTCAGACCTGTTGCACCTCATTGAGGCCGCGCTGGACGGCAAGCTGGCGAAGACGAAAGCCGAGTGGGACCCGCGCCCCGTCGTCGGCGTGGTGATGGCCGCCGGCGGCTACCCCCAAAGACTACCGCAGCGGCGACGCAATCACGGGCCTGCCCGACACACCCGCAAACAGCAGCGAGGTCTTTCATTCCGGCACGGATCGCAACACCAGCGAGCAGATCGTGACGCGCGGTGGGCGCGTCCTGTGCGTGGTCGGCACCGGCGACACCGTGAAGGCGGCGCAGGCAGAAGCGTACCGGGTGGTCCAACAGATCCACTTCGACGGCGCCCTACATCGCATGGACATCGGCTACCGCGCAATCGCACGCGGCCTGTAGGCGGCTTCACCCGCGACCGCAAAGCCGCCACGCGGTGCATTCCATGGCCCGTAGGGTGCCGTCGGCGCCCTGCTCTCTTGGAAACCTGGCAACTGCGCTGGCGACGTAACTGCGGTCTACGGTGGGAAAGGTTGCCGCATAATCACCCGCATGGGATGTTATGCGTCACTTTCGCCCCCCAATTAATAGTCAGGCGCCACGTATATGGCTCTCACTCGCAAGACGATGCGGCCGAACGACTATGCGTTGCGCTTCGGCAAGCGCGACAAGAATGGGTACCGCACGCTGCCGAGAATCGTGAATCGAAAACCTCGCACCGGGGACGTTCACCCTCTCACCAGAAATCAGGTCTGGTACTACCTCCTAATGGTGCCACCTGCGTACGTCTACGGACTCAAGGCTGTCGAATTGCGGCCTAGAAAAGACGCTGTCGGGTGCCCCTACGGACTGTATAGCCCAGGCGAGAAGAGGATATGGCTGTACTCCTGTCCTTCTCGCGAATGGCGCTTCTCCGAAGAGATTTGGCCCCGCCATAAGGGGGTTCTCACTTCTGGTGCGCAGATCGTCACGTCGGAGAACGCCAGCAACGACGTCGTCGTGGAGTGGAATGACCCCATCGACATTGAGTTACTGTTCGTAGACGTTTTGTTGCATGAATTGGGGCATCACTATGTCAACCAGTACAAGTCAAGTCGAGGTAAGCCGGCGACACACTCGCGAAATGAGGCCGTGGCAGACGTCCACGTGAAGAAACTATGGCAACAAATTCACGCGAACCTAGATTGGATCAAGAGGCGAAGGGCTGAGCGTGGCGGCGCTTAACAAACGCATGCAGCCAACCCACCAGCCAGTCATCACATTTGCATGCGCACATTTGCCGCCTGTCTGGCAGGCGGCTGATGCGTGGCGTTGGACGCCTTGATCCTCCGATATCGTTTGGTTTGGCCGCAAAGCTTCCTTGTTTTTGCCGGAGCTTTGTCGCTGTTCGTTTGGCCAACTTTCCTCGCACTTCGAGGTGCCAATATGGGAATCGAGGCACTCCGGCATTTCGTGAGGTCAGCTAATGACTCCGCGATAGTTGCGGTTCTGTCCGAGTATAGGCGGAACAAAACCCCCACCCTGAGCCCGTCGCGGTCGGCCTGAGAGTCCCGGGCGGATCACCGACGCGGATTTCCGGCGCCCGTCGCCATCGACGTCCTGATCTAGCCGGGATCCAAGGCGCCCTCCGGCGGTCCCCGCGGCTCGATGCTGGCGAGCACCCGCACCTGGCCCCCGCCGTTTTCGCAGCTGGTGAGATCCAGAGGGGCGAGCCTCGGCGGTGGCGACATCACGGCCGCCAGCCTGAACAACCTCGGCACCGTCAAGTTCAACGCGAACGTCGCGGCCGGCGGCGCGGTGAGCGACCCGGGCCAGATCGTCGTCGCCGGCACCGTCACGCTCGACGGTCTGCTGGAATTCGTGCTCTACGGCGGCTTCGACCCGATCGCGGGCTCGACCTTCGACCTGATCCGCGCCGAGAACCTGCTGGGTGAGTTCAGCTGTTCGGTTCGGCGGTGGCCGGCCTCGGCTGGATCAGGCGCAGGTCGCTCGCCTGACGCCTGCCGGTTTCCGGGCGCGCTTGCGCCAGCCGAGCAGGCCGACGGCGGTTCCCAGCAACCACACCGTTGCCGGTGCTGGCACGACGGTCGCCGTCGTCACGGTCACTTCAAGCGAGCTGCTACTGGAGGCGGACGCCTGGGAAATGGCCAGCGCCGTGGACAACAGGCTGACGCTCGCCGTCGGCTCCAGGCCTGCCGCCCGTTGCACGCTCAGCAGCGTCACCAGATCGATTCCTTCCTCGCCACCAATATTGCCGGTCACCGAGGTCACGTTATTGATGGTCTGCTGGTTGGGTTGAATCGACAGCGTGCTGGTTATGATGTTCGACGTGAAGGCAGTGGAGAGCGGCAAGCCCGGCGCCGAGCAGCTGGCTGCAAGGAAGTTACATACGACTTCGCTGCCCGCACTTGCCTGGGCGACCTCCGGCGTGGAATCGACGAGCCCGCTCAAGGTGGTTTGCAGCATCACAGCCTGCGTGCCGTCATCGAGCGTGAGGTCGACAAACACCGTCCGGGCGAAGGAACTGGTGCCCAGGTCGGTCGTCGCGGAGGTGGACGCCTCGGCGCGCAGGATGTCACCGACGTTCAGCGATATGGTCTGCTGTTCCACCACCGGGAGCGGCACGCCATTGAGGAACA
Source organism: Gammaproteobacteria bacterium (assembly GCA_032122615.1). Classification (GTDB taxonomy): domain Bacteria; phylum Pseudomonadota; class Gammaproteobacteria; order Steroidobacterales; genus SHZI01. The sequence continues at coordinate 2,824 of JAQBGF010000166.1, forward strand.
GCGCGAACGAACCGCTGCCAGTGCCAACATTGTTGGGTTCCGTGGTCGTGATCGTAGCCTGGACAGCCGCTGCACCGGCGTCGTTGATGAAAAATGCCGAAGCACCAAGCGCGACGGCCGCAGTGGACAAGACAAGGTTCCGGAACGGCATCTGCTTACCCCTTATTGTTTTCTTGTTAGGTCCTGGCGGCAGTGCTTCCTGCAGGCCACAAATGATGCATGGGTCGGTCAGGCGACCCTGCACGTCATTGTTGCAACTTAACACGACGGAAAACGCCGGAAGGCCCCGGCTGGCTTGACATAATGGCCTGACGACAACGGAGGCCGCTGCCAGTCGGGCCGTCGCGCCTAGGATTCCAGCGCCGACTTGAGCGCGTCGTCCACCGTCTCCGAGTATAGGCCGAACAAAACCCCCACCCTGAGCCCGTTGCGGTCGGCCTGAGAGTCCCGGGCGGATCACCGACGCGGAGTTCCAGCGCCCGTCGGCCATCGACCACCTGATCTAGCCGGGATCCACGGCGCCCTCCGGCGGTCCCCGCGGCGCGGGCCCGCCCGGTCCTCTGTTGAGGTCCGTCCAGCCTCAGCCCCGCAGGATCTCCCGGGCGGCGTTGTGGCCCGGCGCCCCGGTCACCCCGCCACCCGGGTGGGTCCCGGAACCGCACAGGAACAGGCCTTTCAGCGGAGTCCGGTAGTCCCCGTAGCCGAGCGCCGGGCGCGCTGCCCACAGCTGATCCAGCCCGAGGGCGCCGTGAAAGATGTCCCCGCCCGTCAGGCCGAAGCGCTCCTCGAGGTCCAGGGGCGACAGGGCCAGACGGCCGAGCACGCTGGCCCGGAAGTTCGGTGCGTGACGGGTCACCGTATCGATGATGAGGTCTGCGGCCTCGTCCCGGGCGTCATGCCAGTTCCGGCCGTCCGGCAGCGTGTAGTCGAAATGCTGGCAGAACAGGCTCGCCACGTGGGCGCCGGGAGGCGCCAGGCTGTCGTCCAGCAGGGAGGGAATCAGCATCTCGATGACGGGCTCGCGGGACATGCCGGTAAGGCGCGCATCGGCGAACGCGCGATCCATGTAGCGCAACGACGGCCCGATGATGATCCCCGAGGCCAGGTGGTCGCCGGCCGGGCGGTTGCCGAAGCGGGGGAGTTCGGACAAGGCCACGTTCATCCGGAACACGGCCGAGCCACAGCGGAAGCCCTCCATGTGCGCGAGGAAGTCTGCCGGCAGCACGTCCCGCTCGATAAGCTTCAGAAACAACAACTTCGGGCCGATGTTGGCCACCACGCGCCGGGCCTTGTGCACCCTGCCATCCAGCAACTCGATGCCGATAGCCCTGCCGCCCTCGGTGAGCACCCGCCGCACGGGGGCTTCCAGTTCGATATGCACGCCGAGGCGCTCCGCTTCCCGCGCCATGGCCTGGGTGATGGCGCCCATGCCCCCCACCGCATGCCCCCAGACGCCGCTTTTGCCATTCACCTCGCCGAAAGCGTGGTGCAGCAGCACGTAGGCGCTGCCGGGTGTGTAGGGACTCGCGTAGTTGCCCACCACCGCATCGAAGCCAAACAGCGCCTTGACCGGGTCGCTTTCGAACCAGTTGTCGAGCATTTCGCCGGCGCTGCGGGTGAACACGGAGTGGATCTCGCGCTGGGTGGTCAGGGGCAGCGCGCGGAAATCCCGCCCGAAGGACACCGCACCCCAGATATCGCGCAGGCGGTGCAGGTCGGTCGGCGGGGTCGTAAGCAGCGTGCCGCGCAGGAGCTGCACGGCGCGGTCGAGCATGGCGTAGTAGTCCGGCAGGCGCGCCGCGTCCCGCGCGGAGAAGCGGGCCACCTCGGACATCGTCCGGGCCAGGCCGGGACCCGCGCACATCCCGTCACCGTCGGGCAGCACGACGTAGTTCTGGACGGGCCGCTCCAGGATCTTGAGGCCGTGCTCGGCAAGCCGCAGATCCTTGATGACCTTGGGATTCAGCAGGCTCACCGTGTAGCTTGCCGTGGAGTTGCGGAAACCGGGATGAAACTCCTCGGTCACGGCCGTGCCACCCACCACATCCCGGCTCTCGTACATTGCGACTTTGAGGCCGGCTTTGGCGAGGTAGCAGGCGCAGGTGAGGCCATTGTGGCCGGCGCCGATGATCAGGGCGTCGTATTTCTTCAAGATCGTGCTTTCAGGGGTCGCAATAGCGCCAACATAGGTCATTACTCCTCGGGCTCGTAACAAAGGCGGCCAATCAGTGACGCGGGGCCAAAGATCGCGAGATCGGGAAGATCTTCGTCATCCATGAATACGCTTATCCAAACCTCGCACTCGGCACCGTCAACGCTGACGGGGAAGCGGAAGGTCCTGGTGTCGTCGTGGGCCATGTCCTCCGCGACATCGACAACCTCATTGACTTCGGCAGCACCGAATCCCGACTGAACAAGTCGCGACAGTGACTCCAGCGGCGGCCGGATCTCATCAAGACCAAGTGACATCGACCACTCAGCCAGACGTGAGGGTATTTTCTTGCGGTTCGACACCAGGTAGCGAGGCTTGGCCTTCACGTCATTACCGAACAGTTTCAACGCTCGTTTCGCGGGGCCCTTCCACTCTGGCAAGGTCACCGACGCGGCCCATTCTTCGATGCGCGACCGGATGCCGGGAACCTTCTTGCGCGCCAGTGCCTTGACCGCAACGATCACGACGGCCGGCTCATCGCCAAGGAAGCTGAGAAGGTAGTCAACGTCGTCGGTTCGGGAGTGCTTCAGGTAGGTCGAGAGCACGGCGGCTCGCACGCCCGGATTGCGACGCTGGTCCTCAAGAATCCGTTTCAGGGCTGGCAACTCATCCGGCCCGACGGCATTGTCAATGGCCAATGCCAGTTTGAACTGGACCTGTGCATAGTTATCTACGCTCAGGAGCGCCAGCATCCGAGTCCCGAATTCACGGTCCTGAGTCTTGGCGCCGATCAGGGCATCGGCGATCGTACCTCTCACTAGATTCGAGTTCACCGGCGTTGAGTACGGCATTTGCAGGTGGCGCAATAGCACTTCCAGAACACGCCGATCTTTTATCGGGCCCTCTCGCAGATCGTCTAGGCAACCGGCCATGAAGCCCACGCTGGCCAATTCACTCAACAGCGGTTTCGTCTCCTTGGCGATCTCGGCGGTCCGACGAATCGCCCAAGCCCTTTGCTCCTCGGATAAGCCCTCGTAGGGATCGGTCTTGTATTTCACGATGGTTAGCTCTCGCTATTACAGCAAAGCCGCTCTGAATCAGCTTCGCACTTTCCGCTTTCGTTGACGGATCGCGCCTGAAGGCGCTCCTGCCTTGCTCTCCAGCGCCGCCAGAATCGGTACCGCCAGCCACATCCGGCCCCAGTTCCTGCGCGTCGTCTCCCGCAACAGGCCCACCTTTTCCAGTTGGGTAATCGTCCCGCGCGCGGTCGGCAGACTGACACCGAGGAATGCGGCGGCGGCAGACGCAGAGATGTACGGGTTGGCGAACAGGCTGTCCAGGAGTGCTGCTGCCCGCGGCGTCCTGGCCAGTTTCTCCCGCCAGCGCTCGCGGAGGTCGGTGAGTGCCTGGGCCTGACGGACAGCATGGCCGGCGGTTTCGGCAACGCCAAGCAGGAAGAAGCGCAGCCATCCATCCCGGTCGCCGTGCGTCCGCACGCGCTGCAGGTGGGCGTAGTAGTCCTCCCGGTGGGCCTCGATGTACTCCGACAAGTAGAGCACCGGCTGCCGCAAGCGGCCCCGCTCGACCAGGAACAACGTAATCAGCAGGCGACCGACCCGGCCATTGCCGTCGATGAACGGATGGATGGTCTCGAATTGCTCGTGCATCAGGGCGCACTGCACCAGGTCGGGGAAGTCATCCCGCCGGTGCAGAAACTTCTCCCATCGGTCCAGCGCCCCGTGCATTTCGGGAACGGGCGGTGGAACGTAAGCGGCGGTGGCCAGAGTGCTGCCGGAGGGGCCAATCCAGTTCTGGGTGCGCCGGAACTCGCCGGCCGTCACCTGGGGAACGTTGAGGCCATGGAACAGGGAGCGATGCAGCGCCTTTACCAGGCGCAGCGAGAGCGGCAGCTTCTTGAGCTCGTCGATCCCTCTGTAGAGGGCGGCGCTGTAATTGCGCACCTCGAGGAGGTCCCGTTTGCCGGGGTCAGGCTGGCCGCCCTGCGCCTCATCCAGCATCACCTCCTGAAGGCTCGCCTGGGTACCTTCGATCCGGCTGGACAGCAGCGCCTCCCGACGAACGTACGGGGTGATAATCAGATCCGGGTGGGGCAAGTGGCCAATCAGGCCCGCCAGCTCGCTGAGCGCGGCATCGGCGCGGGAAAGCAGCAGGACAAGGTCTGGCGTGTACTGGATCCGGGGCCGGAGCGCACCGGGTACGAAGGCGTGATAGCCCTGGGCCGTACGGACCAGTTTGCCGGCCGGGTTTGGCTTGAAGGCCTTGGGATCCATCGCCCGGGAAGCATAACAGCAGGCTTTGAAAAAAACACCGACATTTTTTCAAAGCCTGCCGGAGTCTTGAAAGAAACTTTCAAAGCCCCGGGAGCTGATCCGTGACGGCTGTGCTGAATATCCAAACACCAGTGAGAATTTCCGATTGCAGCCGCCTCGAGTCCCACAGCCGCCAGCGCTCGTTGCGACTAAGATATCCGCCGGACCATGACTTCCACCCCCACACCAGCCCCTGACTCGCCCGGCGGCCCCGCCGAAAAACGCGGCGATATCCACTTTGCCGCCAAGGACGCCGGCCTGCGCAAGGACGTGCACGAGCTGGGCGTCATCGTCGGGCAATTACTGGAGGACCAGGGGGGTGCGGCACTCTTCGGCCGGGTGGAGGAGGCCCGGCGCGCCGCCATTGATGCCCGCGAAGGGGATCCCGCCGGCATCGCCCGGCTGGAGAGCCTGGTGGCGGCCCTGTCGCCGGCCGAATCCCAGGCCCTTATCCGCGCTTTTTCCACGTACTTCCTGGCCGTAAACCTTGCCGAGACGGTGCACCGCATCCGGCGGCGGCGCGACTACCTGCGCGAGGGCAAGCACCGTCAGCCGGGGGGCATCGAGGACACTCTTTTCGAGCTGAAGGAGGCTGGCGTCACGCTGGACCAGGTGCGCGACGCGCTCGCCATCCTGCACATAGAGCCCGTCCTGACCGCGCACCCGACCGAACCGACGCGCCGGACCATTCTCCGCCGACAGCAGGACATCGTCCGGCGCCTGATCGACATGCAAAACACGGCCCTGTCGCCTCGCGAGCTGTCTGCCGACCTCGAGAACATCCGCAACGACATCACGACGATCTGGCAGACGGAGGAGCATCCCACCGGCGCCCGGACCGTCGCCGCCGAGCACGAGCACGTGCTGTTCTTCCTGACCGACTGCATCTACCGCGTGATGCCGGCCGTTTACGAATCCATGGAAACTGCCCTTGAAGCGGCGTGGGGCGAGGCGGGGCGGGCCATCAAGCTGCCAACCGTGATGGTCCGGATGGCGTCGTGGATCGGCGGCGACATGGTCGGCCGCAGCGAGATTACCGCGCGCACCATCCGCGACACGCTGGAGCGGCAGCGCTCGCTGGTACTAGACCTCTACCACCAGGAATGCCGCGACCTGGCCGAAAAGCTGAGCCAGAGTACCACCCAGGTCAGCGTTTCACCGGCACTGGAGGAACGCATTCGCCTGTACTCGGGACACTTCCCGAATGCCCGGGGCATTACCCCGTTGCGCCATCGGGAAATGCCTTACCGGGTGTTCATGCGGCTGGTGCTGGCGCGCCTCCAGTCCACCTACAGCGAGGGTCTTTACCCCTTCGACTCCGCCGAGGAGCTGGCGGCAGATCTGCGGCTGATCGCGACCAGTCTGCGCGGCAATCGCGGCCTGCACGCCGGACTCTTTGCGGTGCGCCGCCTGGTGCGCCGAGTGGAATCTTTCGGCTTCCATTTGATGACGCTCGACATCCGGCAGGAAGCGATCGTCAACCGGCGCATCGTCGGCACCCACCTCAACGAGCCGCAATGGCTGGAACGGTCGTCCGAGTACCGGCTTGTTCGGCTACGCCGGGCGCTCGCGGAGAACGAGTCGCCGGCTGGGGACCTGGATAACGAGGGCAAGCGCGCTGTCGGCATTTTCCAGGCCATCGCATTTTGTCGTCGCCGGTACGGGATGCGCTCAATCGGCCCCTACATCATCAGCATGGCCGAGGGCGTTGACGACGTGCTCTCGGTACTCCTGCTGGCCGAATGGGGTGAGTTGCGCAAGCACAGCGGCACAATTGCGCTCGATATCGCACCCGCCTTTGAAACCATTCAAGGCCTTGCCGGGGCCGCCAGGCTAATGCACGAGCTTTACTCGGAGCCGGTGTACCGCGAGCACCTCAATGCGCTTCGCCGCCACCAGACCGCCATGCCCGGTGTCGCGGACAACAACGTAGAAAGTGACCTGATATCGGCGCGCTGGGCGCTGCTCAAGGCCCAGCGGGAACTCCTCGACGGGGCCCGTGCAAACGACGTGCAGCTGACGCTGTTTCATGGCCGTGGCGGCGCCATAGGCTCCGGCGGCGGCAAGGCGCACGTGGACATCCGATGCGCGCCGGCCGGTGGCGTGGCCGGCGGCATGCGCGTGATCGAGCAGGGCGAGCTGGTCGCCAACAAGTACGGTGTGCGCGCCATCGCGCTCCGCGCCTTTGATCAGGCGCTTGCTGCCGGCCTGCGCAGCCTCATCCAGCCCGGTGGTCCGCCGGCGGATGAGGGGCACTTGGATTGGGAGCGCGCGCTGCAAGTTATGGCCGAGGGATCCCGCGGCCACTACCAGGGCCTGGTGCTCGAGTCGCCCGGTTTCTCCGATTACTACCGGTTGGCGACCCCTGCCGACGTGATCGAGCGAATGCGCCGGGGCAGCGGCCCCGAGGCCGGGCTGGTCGACGGACTGCTGGCGGCGGCTGGCACGGCGCCCTGGGTGTTCGCCTGGACCCAGAGCCGGAATATCCTGCCGGGCTGGTACGGCTTTGGTACGGGCCTGGCGCGTGCCCTCGAGGAGTTCGGCGAGGAGCCCCTGCAGGAGATGCACGCTGGCTGGTATTTCTTCCGGACCCTGGTCGCCGATGTCGAAACCGCTCTCGCCAAAAGTGACCTGACGATCGCCGCCCGGTACTCGGCGCTGGGCGGAGAACTGCACGACCGCTTCTTTCACCGCATCCGTGACGAGTTCGAGCGCACTACAGCCGCCGTCTTGCAGGTCAAGAAGCAGGTGGTGCTGCTCGAGCAGAGCAACACGCTTCGCCGGTCAATCCGGCTGCGTAACCCGTATGTGGATCCGATGAGCGTCCTGCAGGTCGACCTGTTGCGCCGCTGGCGCCTGTCGGGCGACGAGGCGCTGTTTCATGCACTGATTGCCAGCGTGAACGGCATCGCCCGCGGCCTTCAGGATTCCGGTTGAATTCCCGGGCGTGAAGGCAGCATTCCTCGATTTCGACTCACTCGGTCCAGCCGACATCGACACGTCGGCCCTGCTGGCCACGCTACCGGACATCGTGCTTTACCCATCCAGCGCGGACCCGGAGGTCGGCGCCCGGGCTGCCGGCTGCGAGGTGCTGCTGGTCAACAAGGTTCGGCTCGACCGCGCGCGCCTTGAAGCATTGCCCGCGTTGCGCCTGGTCTGCCTCGCGGCGACCGGCACCGACAACGTGGATCTGGCCGCCGCCCGCGAACGCGACATCGCCGTTTGCAACATCCGCAACTACGCCACGGCGTCGGTCGTGCAGCACGTGTTCGGCCTGCTGCTGGCACTGACGTTACGGCTTGATGAGTACCGCCAGCTGCTCGGCCGCGGAGCCTGGCAGCAAAGTCCGCACTTCTGTCTGCTCGACTATCCCAGCCGGGAACTCGCGGGACGAACCCTCGCCATCGTGGGCTACGGCCAGCTGGGCCAGGCTGTCGGCGCGGCAGGCCAGGCCCTTGGCATGCGGGTGATTGCGGCGCGCAGCCTGCGGGAAGCCGGCGACAAGATATTTACGCCGGCAGCCCCCTACGTGGATCGGCTGGCGCTGCCGGAGTTGCTGACCGTCGCCGATGTGGTCTCGCTGCACTGTCCGCTCACGCCGGCGACGCGGCACCTGATCAACCGCGAGAGCCTGGCCCGGATGCGCCGGGACGCCGTGCTGATCAACACCGCAAGGGGTGATCTCGTCGACTGCGCGGCGCTGCTTGCTGCCCTGCGTGCCGGATTACTCGGCGGCGCCGCCATCGATGTGCTCCCGGAGGAACCGCCGACAGCGGGCCATCCGCTGCTTGACGCCCGGCTGCAGAACCTGATCGTTACGCCGCACATCGCGTGGGCCGCCCGGGAATCCAGACAGCGGGCGCTCGACGAAGTCGTCGCCAACGTCCGGGACTTTTTTGCCGGCGGAAGACGCAACCGCGTGGCGTAGAAGCGGCATGTAGGAGCGGCTTCAGCCGCGATCGGTGTACGATCCGGGCCACCGTCGCGGCTGAAGCCGCTCCTACGACCGTTCTCGCAAGGCCCCCCGCATGCTGTCGTTCATCTTTCTCATCTACGCCGTGATTCATATCAGCATCTGGATCTGGGGCTGGAAACTCTGGTCCGAGACAGGCAGGCCCGTGGCCCTGCTGCTGGTCCTCGTGGGCGGCACGCTGCTGTTCTACGACAATTTCCGGATCGGCATTGGCCGATTCGTCGGGCAGGGTGACCTGCTGTACAACATGTCCGTCCCCGCCTTCGCCTGGCACTGGTCAATGCTGCCGTTGCTGGTGATCGCCGCCGGTGCCGTCGCCCGGCTGGCGGGACTGAAGTGGGCGCAGCACAAGCTCGTGATGGGCGCTTTCTGCCTGGCCGCCGTGGCCTTGAGCGCGCACGACATCCCCAAGATCTTCACGATGGAGCTCTACCCCGTCTGTCTTGGCGACACGGTGCGCTACTCCACCACCGCGAAGGAAAGCCAGCTCTGCAGTCTGACGGATCAGGTCGTAACGCGAGGCGCAGATGCAGCCATCGTTGCGATCATCACGAACGTGTTCGTGCTGGCCGTGGGGATCGCGCTCTGGATCCAGCGCCGCTGGCCGTGGCTGGCGATAGGCTCCGGCCTGATGTTCGTCGCTGCCGGGGCCTTTAGCGGCCACAAGTACGGACTGCCGATCGCGAACCTGGGCGAAATCTTTATCACGCTGGGCCTCATTGTGACCAGCGCGCACTTCGGGCGGCTGAAGCTGCGCGGCTCTCGCGCCAGTACAGCGTAGGAGCGCCTTCAGGCGCGACTTCCGTACTCCGTAGTGACGCGGTCGGAGACGGGACCGGTCTTGGCCGCCTGGCGGGAAGACCCGCTGAGGGCTGGCCAAGACCGGTCCCGTCTCCGACCGCTGCGCAGGAGTGGTATCTGGTCGCGGCTGAAGCCGCTCCTGCAGAGCGGGCGTGGGCGGGGAGGGTTTTGCAAGCGCTCACCGTGTACTCACGGTAGCGCAAAACTCTTCCCCGGCCGCGCCCGCGAGCCACGGAGCACGTTGTCGCGCCTGAAGGCGCTCCTACGACGGCGGCGAGGATCGCGGCGGTGTGGCGGCGAGCTGCGCCTCGGTCCAGTCCAGCACCACCGCGACGCGCGGCGACGCCAGTTTCCGGGCTTGCGAAAAGCTGAGCCACCGGTACTCGCTGTGCTCCGGCCGCCCCGTGTCCGGACTCGGCAGTAACTCCACTTTCTCCTGTGTCGTCCGGGCCAGGAAGTAGCGCGCAATCTTGCCGCGATTGTAGGGCCCGGTGTCGATGTAGCCGTTGCCCCACGGAAATTCCAGGTTCGCGATGCTGGATTCCTCGCGCACTTCCCGCAACGCCGTCTGCAGCGGTGCCTCGCCGGCTTCCATGAGGCCCTTGGGAAAGTCCCAGTGACGAAAGACCCTGAGCATCAGCACGCGATAGCCTGCCGGTGTTTCCCGCAGGATCACCGCGCCGCAGGACATCAGCTTTGGCTTCGTGCTCACCCGTCCCGCAGCACTGCGACAGGCGGTTCGTTAACCGCGCGCCGCGTCGCGAGCGTCCCGGTGATGCCCACAATCAAGGCACCGGCGGCGAGTCCGAGCGGCCACAAAAGGACGCTGACGGTGTACTCAAGTTTGAAGGCGTAGGTGGCGAGTCCCCAGCCAAGCAGCGTGGCGCCGACGGCCGCGAGCACGCCGGCCAGGCTGCCGAGCGTCACAAATTCGATGGCAACGCCCTGCAGGATCTTCCGGCGGGCAGCGCCAAGCGTGTGCAGGATGGCGCTCTCAAATCGCCGTTCATCGCGGGTGAGCTGGACGGCCGCGAGCAGTACCACGACACCGGCCAGCAACGTGAACAGGAACACGTATTGCACCGCCGTCGAGGCCTTGTCGATGACGGACCGCACCTGGGCGAGGATCACCTCGAGGTCGAGAACGGTGACGCCGGGAAACTTGCGCACGAGCCGGCTCAGGATCTCCACGCGATCCCGGGGCACATAAACGCTGGCCAGGTAGGTCTGCGGCAGGTCCGCTGCCAGTCCCGGTGACAGTACGACGTAGAAATTTGGCTGGAACGAATCCCACTCGATGGCCCGCAGGCTCGTGATCGGCGCCTTGATGTCTTCGCCGGCTATGTTGAAGGTGACGGTGTCGCCCACCGTGACGCCCAGGTTCCGGGCGAGATCCGCGTCCAGCGAGATCTGCGCGTCTCCCACGTAACCCTCGCCCCACCAGGTGCCAGCGGTCACCCGGTTGCTCTCCGGCAGGACATCGGTCCAGGTGAGATTGGCCTCACGCTGCAGGAAGGTGGCGCCCTGTGCGTTAGTCGCCTTGTACTGGCTGATCGGCGTGTCGTTGACGGCGGTTAGCCGGCCACGGATGAGCGCCAGTGAAAACACATCGCGGCCGACCTCTGCCTTGAAGAATGCCTTGAGTGGCGCGAGCTGTTCCGGCTCGATGTTGATCATGAAATGGTTGGGCGCGTTGGCCGGAACCGTCTGCTCCCAGGCCTTCAGGATATCGTTTCGCACCACTCCGAGCAGCAGCAGCACCATCAGGCTCAAGCCGAAGGCGACTATCTGCACCACGCTCTCGCCGCCGCGCCGGGCGATGTTGGCAAGGCCGTAGCGCCAGGCCACCCCGGCGGCACCGCGGAAACGGCCGAGAGCCCGCACCAGCAGCCAACCGAGTGCGAACGACACCAGCGCCGTGACGACAAGTCCACCGACAATCAGGCCGAGCAGCAGCGGATCGCGGATGATCACCAGCACGAGTGCCGCGATGGCCGCGAGCGCGATACCGTAGGTCGCGGCCGCGCTGAGCTGCGGGGGCGGAAGGTCCTTGCGCAGCACGCGCAGCGGCGGCGTCGCACCCACACTCAGCAAATGTGGCAGCGCGAATCCCACCACCACAGTGGCGGCAGTCAGTACGCCGAGCAGGAACGGCTGACCCGAGGCCGGCGGCAACACGAAGCCAACGAACTCGGCGGCAATCACGGCAAGTCCGTACTGCGCGCCATAGCCCAGGATCACGCCAACCACCGCGGTCATGACAATCACGAGGGCCAGTTCGGTAACCGTCACGGCGATGACAAACCCCTGGGTGGCGCCCAGCGTCTTCATCAGCGCGATGTTATCCAGGTGCCGGAGCGCGTAGCGGCGCGCGGCCATGGCGGCGGCGACCGCCGCCAGGATCACGGTTACCAGGGACGCCAGCGCCAGGAAGCGCTGCGCGCGGTCAATCGCCGCATTGATCTGTTCACCAGCGTCTTCCCGGCCCCGCAGGCTCTCGTCGGGCCGCAGCCGCGGCGCAAGGCCCCGCCGGAACCCGGCAATCGCCTTCTCGCTGCCAGCGAACATCAGGTTATAGGTCACGCGACTACCCGGCTTGACGACACCAAAGCCCGGCAGGTCGTCGATATTCACCATGAGTCCGGGCGCGAGGTTCATGAAGCCGATGTTCTGGTCCGGCTTGTACTGCAGGACACGAGTGATGCGCAGCGCGCTTTCACCAAGCGCGATGCTGGCGCCAACCTCGAGTCCGAGACGGCCCAGCAGCCCGGGGTCCGCCCACGCCTCGCCCCGGCCGGGTACGCCATTCGCCGGCCGGCCGTTGCCGAACAGGGTGTCGGCAACCGTAACCTGGCCGCGCAACGGGTAACCGCCACTCACCGCGTCGATAGCCGCCAGGGCGGTCTGCTCGCCGGAGAGAACCACCGTGGGGAAGGAGATCGTCTCGGCGGTTTCGAGCCCCAGTGCTTGCGCGTCAGCCAGGTAGCCCGGAGTGATGGGCGCGGCGGAACGCAGCACCAGGTCCGCGGCCAGCACCTGGCTGGCCTGGTCCTTCATTGCAGCGCCAACACGATCGGTGAAAAAGCCGACCGCCGTCATGGCCGTTACCGCCACGATGACCGCGGCCACCAGGATCGAAAGTTCCCCCGCCCGCAGATCGCGGCTGAACGCCCGCAAGGCGAACACGAGGATTTTCACGGCGGGGCTCTCATCCCGGGACCATCACGGCCTCACCCGTCACGACCTTGCCCGCCTCGATCTGGATCGTGCGGTCGCAGCGCCCGGCCAGCGCCCGTTCGTGGGTCACCAGCACGAGTGTGGTCCGGGACTCGGCGTTGAGATCGAACAGCAGCTGGCCAATGCGTTCGCCGGTCGCGCTGTCGAGGTTGCCGGTGGGTTCATCAGCGAACAGCACTTCGGGCCGTGTCACGAACGCACGCGCAATAGCCACCCGCTGCTGTTCGCCACCCGACAGCTGCTTGGGGTAATGGCCCAGCCGGGACGCCAGGCCGATGTTGGCGAGCGTCTCGCGCGCCACCGCGGCTGCCCGCGTTTCGCCAGCCAGTTCGAGCGGCAGCATCACGTTCTCGAGGGCCGTGAGCGACTGGATCAGGTGAAAGGACTGGAAGACGAAGCCCACGCGGCGCGCCCGGAGCTTCGCCCGGCCGTCCTCGTCCATGGCGGTCAACTCTTCGTCGCAAAGCCACACACGTCCTCGTGTCGGCTTGTCGAGGCCGGCGAGAATGGCGAGCAGCGTGGTCTTGCCGGCACCGGACGGGCCAGCCAGCGCCACCGATTCGCCACGGGCAATGTCGAGGCTGACGTCGTCGAGTATGGTCAGTGTCCCTTCCGGGCTGCTAACCTGCTTCGTCAGACCTTCGGCACGCAGAACGGCATCCATGCGCTTCAACTTCCGGACATTCAGTCGTCAGATATCGGGCTCAACCACCGTGGCAGCCTTGTTACTCACGTTTTTGGCCGCCGCATCATCGCAGCTCGCCGCGGCCGATCACGGCCAGACCGTGCTGGTGGTGGGTGACAGCCTCAGTGCCGGACACGGCATTGCCCAGGAGGAATCCTGGGTAGCGCTGCTCGGCGAGCGGCTCCGCACTGAAGGTTACGGATATGCCGTAGTGAACGCCAGCATCACCGGGGATACGACCACTGGCGGCCGCAAACGCCTGCCGCGGGCGCTCAAGGTGCACCGGCCGGCGATTGTGATTATCGAGCTGGGCGGCAACGACGGCCTGCGCGGCACCCCGATTGCGGTCATGCGGAGCAACCTGGCCGGGATGATCGAACTGTCCGAAGCCGCCGGCGCGCACGTCGTTCTCGCCGGCATGCAGATTCCGACCAACTACGGCGGGCCCTACACCCGCGACTTCGCGGCCGTGTACCCGGAGCTTGCCACGAAGTACGGCACCGGGTTGATCGGCTTCTTTCTGGACGGTATTGCGCTTGATATCACGTTATTCCAGGCGGACGGCATTCACCCGACGGCCGCGGCGCAGACGATCCTGCTGGACAACGTCTGGCCGGTACTCGAACCGAAGCTGGCAAAGCCGACGACTGGCGTGACGAGCGCCAGCCAGAAACCCACTGCCGCAACCCGGCAGGTGATCAGCCCGTAAACAATCCGGCGATCGTCTCCTGGATCGCCTCGGCAGCCGCCCGCGGGTCCTTCGCGTCCCGGATGGGGCGGCCCACGACGATGTGGTCGGCGCCATCACCAAACGCCTGCTCCACCGTCACCACGCGTTTCTGATCGTCGACGGGGCGGTTCTCCACCGGCCGGATACCCGGCGTCACCACCAGCAGCCGCCCGTTGATCGCGCGGCGCATGGCCGGCAGCTCCAGCCCGGATGCCACAACGCCGTCGCACCCGGCCTCGAACGCACGCCGGGCCCGGGATAACACCAGCGCCTCGACATCGCACTGAAAACCGAGGTCGGTGAGATCGCCGCGGTCGAGGCTGGTGAGTACAGTCACGGCCAGGATCTTCAGGTTGCCTTTGGCCGCAGCCGCGGCTTCCATGATTCCCTGGTTACCGTGGACGGTGGCAAAAGTGATGCCCCGCTTGGCCAGCAGCGCGATTGACCGGTTCACCGTGGCAGGCACATCGAAGAGCTTCAGATCGGCAAAGATCCGCTTGTTCCGGCTAAGCAGCCAGTCGACGAGCTCGAAGTAACCACCGGCCGTCATCAGCTCGAGACCGAGCTTGTAGAAGGTGACCGCATCGCCGAGTTGCCCGGCAACGCGCCGGGCCTCGGTGGCATCAGGCACATCGAGGGCGAAAATCAGGCGATCGCGTGGATCGGCGCGGTTGCTGGTGACTGGCATGGCGCGTAGTTTACGGAAGGCGCGCCTTCGGATCGACCAGGCGGCGATAGGCCGAAAATGCGTAACGGTCGGTCATGCCCGCGACATAGTCGGCGACAGCGCGGGCGCGCCCCGCGTCGCCCCGCTCCGACTCCCAGGCCCTGGCCCGGTCCGCATGTTCCCGGGGCATCGCGTTCAGATCGGCAAGAAAACGCTGGAACACGGCCTTCAGCATCTCCTGGCCCCGTGACGTCGCGTCGATCACTTGCGGATGGCGATACAGGTGGCGGCGCAGGTAGCGTTTCAGGGCGGTGTGTTCGGCCGCGATGGCGGGGCTTAAGGCGATCAGTGGCTTGTCGAGCGCCCGCACGCCCTTGGTCGAACGGAGTCGGCTGGCCGTGATGTTGCGGCGGCTGGTTATCACCAGGTCCGTAACCACCTCGTTGATCATGGCGCGAATCGTCTCGTGGATCAGCACCCGGCGCGAAGCGCCGGGCGCGGACCGCACGACCGGTTCATGGTGCCGGCGAAAAATCGGGACACCGCAAAGTGCCGCCTCCGACAGCAGTCCCGACCGCAGGCCATCGTCGACATCGTGATTGTTGTAGGCAATTTCGTCAGCAAAGTTTGCCACCTGCGCTTCGAGGCCCGGCTGGGTCCGGGTCAGGAAACGCTGGCCGACGTCGCCGAGCTGCCGCGCATTGCGCTTCGAGCAATGCTTGAGGATGCCCTCGCGGGTTTCGAAACACAGGTTGAGTCCCGGAAAGTCCCTGTACCGCTGCTCCAGTTCGTCCACAACCCGCAACGACTGCAGGTTGTGCTCGAAGCCGCCCCAGGACTTCATGCAGGCATCCAGCGCGTCCTGGCCGGCATGGCCAAAAGGTGTGTGGCCCAGGTCATGCGCCAGTGAAATGGCCTCGACCAGCTCGCCATTCAGGTTGAGGCAGCGCGCTACGGTGCGGCCGATCTGGGCAACTTCCAGCGAGTGAGTGAGCCGGGTCCGGTAGAGGTCGCCCTCGTGATTGATAAAGACCTGGGTCTTGTAGACCAGCCGGCGAAAGCCGCTGGAATGGACGATCCGGTCCCGGTCGCGCTGGTATTCACCCCGGTAGGGGTGGGCGGGTTCCGGGTAGAGCCTGCCGCGGCTCTTGCTCTCGTGGGCGGCCCACAACGCCAGACGGGGCGCAACGTCGGGAAGCTTCAACGTACGAACTGCTCGCGCAGGTAATCCGCCAGTTCGTGTGGTGCGTAGTCGCCCGTGATCCGGGCCACGCCGATCTCGTCGAGCAACACGAGCCGGATCTGGCCGGCGACGACCTTCTTGTCCATGCCCATGGCGGCCAGGAATTGGCCCGGCTCCGCCGGTGGCGGACTGACCGGCAGCTTAAGCCGGCGAAACAGCTGGCGTATTCGTTCCACGGCTCCCGCATCCAGGGCGCCATGCCGGGCCGAGAACTCGGCGGCCATGCACGTGCCGGCCGCCACGGCTTCGCCGTGCAGCCATTCGCCGTAGCCGGCCTTGAGCTCTATCGCGTGCCCGAAGGTGTGCCCGAGGTTCAACAGGGCACGCCGGCCGCGTTCGTGTTCGTCCTGGCCAACCACCTCGGCCTTCAGCTCGCAGGACCGGCGCACGACATGGCCCAGCGCGGCCGGGTCCCGCCGCAGCAGGGTATCGGCCTGTGCCTCGAGCCAGTCAAACAGAGTCGCGTCGGCAATGAGGCCGTACTTCACGACCTCGGCAAGACCGGCGCAAAGCTCGCGATCCGGCAAGGTGCGCAAGGTGTCCGTATCGGCGAGCACGCAGATCGGCTGGTGAAAGGCGCCCAGCAGGTTTTTGCCTCCCGGGTGATTGACGCCGGTCTTGCCCCCTACCGCGGAGTCCACCTGGGCCAGCAGCGTGGTCGGCACCTGGATGAAGTCGACGCCCCGCTGGTAGACCGCCGCGGCGAAACCGGCGATATCGCCAACCACGCCGCCGCCCAGCGCCACGATCACGCAATCGCGCCCGTAGCGGCCCTCCACCAGCGCATCGAGTACGCGACCGACAGTGGCCATCGTCTTGTGCTGTTCCCCGTCCGGCAACACCGTCGTCGCCAGCCGCGAACCAGCCAGCAGGGCCTTCACGGGCTCCAGGTAGATCGGGCCCACCGTTTCGTTGGTCACGATCATCACGTCGCGACGACGGAGGTATGGATCGAGGATCCTACGCTCGGCCAGCAGTCCGTTGCCGATGAGTATCGGATAACTGCGGGTGCCAAGATTGACGGTCAGCGTAATCAGCATGACGTCATGTTACGTCGGATCTCGCGGACGACCGACGGGATCTTGCACCCGTCGGTTTCGACGACCACGTGGGCAATCTCCCGGTACTGTGGATCGCGCGCCGCCATCAGTCCGGTGAGGATTTCCCGCGGGTTACCGTTCCTGAGCATGGGTCGCTCGCGGCCCCGGCGGATTCGCTTCAGCTGCTGGTCGACGGTCGCGTGCAGGTAGACGACAAAGCCCCGGCTGTGGAGGGCTAGCCGGTTTTCTGCGTTCTGCGTCGAACCCCCGCCGGTTGCCAGAACGATGCCCGGAAGCTGCGTCAGCTCGTGAATGATTTTGCACTCCCGCTGCCGGAAGCCTTCCTCGCCTTCGCGCTCAAAGATGAACGGGATATCAACCCCGCTGCGGTCCTCGATCACGTCATCACTGTCGAAGAACTCGCGACCGAGTTCCTTCGCCAGCCGGCGGCCGACGGCCGACTTGCCGGAACCCATCGGACCGATGAGAAAGATGCTGGTG
>JAQBGF010000167.1:0-10516 GCA_032122615.1 Gammaproteobacteria bacterium
TCAGGCCACGGGGGTTAGCGGTGGGTGGTGCCCCTGGCATCAGCTTGTTCGGCATTCGCCTGTGTCCCGGCGACGCCGCGCAACAGACCTTTCTTCTTTGCCCGCTGGGCCTTATGGACGCGCCTCAGGTTCTGCTGGGCCGTTTCATAGTGTGAGGGCGAGAGGATTATTGCTTCATCGAGCAGCGCTTCGGCCGTCTCCAGGTCCCTATTCTGGAAAGCAATGTAGCCAACATCGTTGTAGGCCTTGGACGGATCCATGGCGGCAGTCATGACGTCGATAGCCTGGGAGTAATCCCCGCGGCGCGCGTGGAGCAGGCCCATGTTGATCATGGCGCGCGGGTACCCCGGCTCCGCGGCGAGGGCTTGGGTGTACTTCCGCTCGGCCTTATCGATGTCGCCAGCCATGTAATACGAGTAGCCGAGGTTATTGAGCAGCAGGGCAGAGGCTGGCACAAAGGCCAGTGCCGTGGCGTAATGATCGATGGCAGTTGCGTGGTCGTGTGCGCCGTCGGCGAGAACGCCCAGGTCATTGTGCGACCGCCACAGGCAGGGGTTGATCTCAATAGCCTGGCGCAGGTGTTCGGCGCCCTGGTCAGGCTGTTTGTTCTCGATGTAGAAGAGCCCGAGTTCCTCGTGGGCCAGGGCATTTCGTGGATCGTACTCGAGGGTCATCGCGAAGGACTGGGCCGCCAGCTGCTTCTTGCCCAGGGTGGCGTAGATCCAGCCGACGCGGAACCACAGGTCCGCTGAGGGCTTCACTTCGATGGCCTGCATGTACATGCCGACGGCTCGATCGTATTCGCCGCGGCGGGCAGCCTGATCGGCCATCTCCATGATCTTGGCTGGCGACAGCTTCTTTAAGGCCTCAGCCCGGGCCTTGGCGGGATCTTCCGGTGCCTTGGCGGCGCCCGCCGCGCAACCACTGAGGGCCCAGCAAATGCAAACGGCAGCAAGGAGCCGGCTAGTCGTTCCGTGAGCCAAAGAAAAATACGCCATGTGACCTGCCTCTCATGGCAATGCTACGGGCAAGCTGGCGTGGAAACTGTTAAATGCGTCAAGGACCTCAGGGGTCAAGCTGGCTGAAGACGTTGATCAGCCGGATCACGGCAGGGCCAATGGCCACGGTGAAGAACGAGGGAAACAGGCATAGAACCAGCGGGAAGATCAGCTTGGTGCCGATCTTGGCCGCCTCTTCCTCGGCCTTCTGCAAGCGCCGGTCGCGAAACTCGTCGGAGTACACCCGCAGGGCATCCGCGACGCTGGTGCCAAAGCGCATCGTCTGGATGAGCAGGCTGACGAGGCCCCGGATGTCGTCAAGGCCCGTGCGGTCGGCCAGGTTGCGCAGGGCGACGCTGCGATCAACACCGGCGCGGGTCTCGGCGTTGACCAGGCTCAGTTCCCTGGCCAGCTCGCCGTGGCTGACCACGATCTCGTCGGCAACACGCTGAATGGCCGCGGACAGCCCCAGGCCGGACTCGACACAGACCACCAGCAGGTCCAGGGCATCGGGAAAGCCATGGCGCAAGGCGAGCAGACGGCGCTCCATCAGGCGTTTCAGTACGTAGTTGGGCGCGATAATCCCCACGCCAGCGGACACCACCATATAAAAGAGTATCTCGGACGTCGGCAGCTGCGGGAACCACATGGTGACGAGCAGCACGAGGGCAGGCAGCGAGAGGGCGAGCAGCACCTTGATAAAGTAGAAGAATTGCAAGGCGTTGGGGCTGCGAAATCCGGCGTAGGTCAGCTGCCGGGTGACGTTGGTGAGCTCCATTTCCGACTTCGGCAACACCCACGCGGACACTGGCCCCATCAGGGTCTGCACCGTGAGGAGCAACCGGCCATTCGATCCCTCCACGGGACCGTTGGCGAGTCGGCGGCGTACCGGATCGGTGGCACCGAGCAGGACATAGGACAGGCCCACCCCAAACACCAGCATGGCCCCGCCAGCGAGCGCTATGAAGAGAATCCGCAGCGAATTGGGATCCAGGAACCAGGTATTTAGGGCTGTAATCAGGTTTTGCATGAGTCGGTCCTAGGGGCTGACGCGGATGATTCGCCGGATCCAGAAGAGTCCGAGGACTCCCATCCCGAAGCCGAAGCCGACCAGCTTGCGGCCGACAGGGTCCTCAAGAAGCACGGGGAGGTAATCGGGCGTAGTCACCGAGATGACGATAAACAGGATGAAGGGGACCATGGCCAGGATCCACGCCGACAAGCGGCCTTCGGCCGACAACGTTCGCACCCGGCGGTTAAAGCGGAAGCGCTCGCGAATCACCTTGCTGCTCTGCTCCAGGATCTCGGCCAGGTTGCCACCCGTTTCTTTCTGCACCAGGACGGCCGTCACCAGCGCCATCACGGCCACGCTTGGCATCCGCTGCAGCAGTCCGAGCATGGCCCGGCGCAGGTCATTGCCGTAGTTGATGTCGGCAAAGGTCAGCGCGAACTCCCGCGCCACGGGATCGTCGAGGTCTTCGGAGACCAGCTTGAGTGCAGCGCTGAACGGGTGGCCGGCGCGCACGGCCCGTTTCATGGAGTCGATGGCGTCGGGCAACTGTTCTTCAAACTTCTGCATCCGCTCCTTACGGTCCTGCAGCAGCTTGGCGAACGGTGCGACGAGGCCCACGGCGGCGCAGAACAGTGCCGCCAGCAGCGATCGGGACATGATCCAGCCGCCGATCGCAGCGCCGATACCGAGCGTCAGAGACACCAGGATCACGCGATACGCGGGTGTCGTTTTACCGGCCTGCTCGGTGAGCTGCGCCAGCGCCGCCATGCCCGGCAGCATCTCGAGCTGGCGCTCCGCCGGCGAGAGTTTGCGCAGGTATTTGTCCCGCAGCAGTGAGGCTATCGAACCCTGTTCCGCGGCGTCGTCGATTTGTTCGAGGCGCGCCTTCAGGAGTTTGCGGGTTTTCCTGCTCTCGCCGAATACCGGTATCACCAGCCCCTGGGAGAGCAGGAACACGGCGGTGAATACCATCGCCAGGAATATCATTAAGCCTTCAGACATGACCAGATTCCTTGGCGACTACTCGGTGAAAAGCTCAACGGGCAGCTCGATGCCCCTGCGCACGATCTGCTGCTGGAAACTCGGGATGATGCCGGTCGCCTTGAGTGCCCCGATCACGCCGCCTTCTTTGTCGATACCCTTGCGCTCGAACTTGAACAGTTCCGACATGGTGATCACATCACCTTCCATGCCATTGATCTCGCTCACGCTCACGATGCGGCGTCGGCCATCTTCCTGGCGCTCCACCTGCAACACCACGTTGATTGCCGAGGCAATCTGGGAGCGCAGGCCCTTGGTCGGGAACTGGATGCCGGTCATGGACACCATGTTTTCGATGCGGGACAGCGCGTCGCGGGGGGTGTTGGCGTGGACGGTCGTCAGCGAGCCGTCATGGCCGGTGTTCATGGCCTGCAACATGTCCATGGCCTCGGCGCCGCGGACCTCCCCGACGATGATTCGGTCGGGCCGCATGCGCAGGCTGTTTCGCACGAGATCCCGGGCCGCCACTTCCCCGCGTCCCTCGATATTTGGCGGACGGGTTTCGAGGCGAACCACGTGTGGCTGCTGCAGCTGCAACTCCGCCGAGTCCTCGATGGTCACGATGCGCTCGGTGGCCGGAATGAATCCCGAGAGGATGTTCAGCGTCGTGGTCTTGCCGGCACCCGTGCCACCCGAGACCAGGACGTTCAGGCGGCCCTTGACGACGGCCTGCAGGACCTTGGCGACCGGTTCGGTGAGGGTGCCGAGAGTGATGAGGTCGTTCACTGACATCAGTTCGACCGCGAACCGGCGAATGGACAGCGTCGGGCCGTCGAGTGCCAGGGGCGGAATAATCGCGTTGACCCGCGAGCCGTCCTTGAGGCGGGCGTCCACCATCGGGGAGGACTCATCGATGCGCCGGCCGACCGCGGTAACGATGCGGTCGATGATGTTCATCAGGTGCAGGTCATTATTGAAGCACACGTCGGTGCGCTCAAGCTTGCCGCGCCGTTCGACATAAACGGACTTTGGCCCGTTTACCAGCACGTCGGACACGGTGGGATCCGCGAGCAGGGGCTCGAGTGGCCCGAGGCCCATCACCTCGTCCTCGATCGTGCGGATCACCAGCTGGCGCTGCTCCAGATTAAGCGGTACGGCGTCCTCATTCATCAGCCGCATGGAGATGTCCCGGATCTGCGCGCGCGCCTCGTCTTCCGGAAGCGTGCCGATCAGGGAAAGATCCATGATCTCCAGCAGCCGCTGGTAGACCTTCATCTTCCAGCCGTTTTCCGCTGGCGTCAGGGAGCGCATATCGGCCACGGTCACGGTATTTTTCTGGGCCCTGTCCAGGAATCCCTGGCCCGGCGCGGTGCGGCTGAGCTTGCCGATTGGTCGGTTAGTTGCGGTGGCCATTCGATCAAGCTCCTATCAGGTTTGCGAGGGCGCGGGAAATCGCGCCGCGCGGCGCCGCGTTCGTGCTGCTGCCACCAAGGCGTGCCTCGATCTGCATCAGGGCCTTGGTGACGGCGGAAGTGCGATGCTGATCCATCATCGGCACGCCCACGTTGATGCTTTCAGACACGTCGCGGTATTGATTGGGCACCAGCATGGGATCGCGGTGCTCGCAGTTGAGGGCCCGACGGATATCGGCCAGTTCCACCTGGAAATTCTTGTCGTAGCGATTCACCACGATCTCGATCTTGTCCTCGGACAGACCCAGTTGCCGCACCAGGATATTGCGCAGGCGCACGGCGTCGCGCAGGTTGGCAACCTCCTGTTGCATGACCACCAGGACCCGGTCGGCGCGGTCGTAAACGGCCGCAGCGACGTCGTCGATCTGGCGCGGCAGGTCCACCACGACCCGGTCGTAGTTATGCCGGACGGTGTCCAGCAGGTGCGCAAAGCGTTCCATGGGGATGTCGCGAGTGAGCACCATCTCGTCTTGCAGTACGCCGATCATCGACAGGCCACTCTTGTGCTTGGCCATGTAGGCATCGAGCGCCACGCTGTCCAGTTGCTCAGCCATGTCGAGCGCCTGCAGGAGGCCGTGCTCGGGCTCGATAGACAGGTACTGGGACAGCGACGAGAACTGCAGGTCCATGTCCAGCAGGGCGACCCGCGCTTTCGAATGGGTCGTCATGATGTGCGCCAGGTTCACCGCGATGAACGAGGCGCCGGATCCGCCCTTGGCGCTGACGACGGCGATCAGCGAGCCCTGGCGGACGGGTCGCGCGTCAGAAATTTCCCGGTCTATACGCTGCACAGACGCCATCAGGTCCGCGGTCGACACCGGATCTTCAAGATAGTCGCGCGCGCCGCTCTGCATCGCCAGCCGCATGCACGCGGTCTTGCCGGCGGGCCCGATGATAATCGTCGGCGGACGGCCGGCAGAACCCTGGCTGACGATCTCTGACAGCTCGGCTTCGCCATTGGCGCCGACCTGCAGAATCAGGATATCCGGCGACTCCGTCGCGCCTTGCAGCGGGTCCGCGTGCCCGTTGTTCACATGTTTGTAGGTGACATCGAAAGCGACGTCGCCAAGAATTATCTTCAGTTGCTCCAGCGCCGCCTTGTCCCGACTGGCTACCAGTATCGTAAGTTTTAATGAGAGCTTCATGTCTTCATCTCGGTGATCCGAACCCGCGGTACGACCCGCAGTGTCGGGGTGCTAACAGGAACTCAATTCAGCAGGCCAGTGGCCCGGCACCCACGCGCGGGATACCGAGGCTTTCTCGCGGCAGGGTCGACGGGTAACCGGGCAGCGTGAACGTCGAAATGGCAAGTGGAATAAACAGGCTGTGCTGGAAATTGTTGATCTGGACACGCGCGTAGCGAATCTGCGTGAATGCCCCGCCCGGATTTCCCATCACGGTGCCGTTCTGGTCGAGGTAGTCGACGGCGACGTTAGCCGAGCTCAGTCCGGCGATGATCGGGCTGTTGCCGCCGCCGCCCGGCGCGTTGAAGACGGTGACCTGGGCAATGGCCGGGTCGTTGAGCGGGCAGACCACCGCCATGCGGGCGCCGCGCCGCGTTGCCTCGCTGAGCGCGTTTACGACAAACACCATCCGGCTGAATTCGATCAGTCCTAAAATCACCACCAGGGCGACCGACCCGATGATCGCGAACTCAACCGCGGCCGTGCCGGCCTGTTGGCGGCGATTCACGAGATGGCCCTCATGATCACCTCGGACGACAAGGTGAAGGTGGTGGCAATCGCTCCACCGCCCAGCAGGCTCGGCAGGGCGTTGCCGATCATCGGCTGGTAGTTGTAGGTGACGGAAACGGCGATGTTGTTGCTGCCGGCATCGCGCACGGTGACATTGCCAGGCACCAGGCCCGGCAGCAGCGCGGGACCCGTGCCCTGCGGATTGCCGTAGACCACGAGGTTCTTACCCGTCGTCTGTACGCTGGCCGTCAGGTTGACGAGCCCGGTCGAGGTACCAATCGCTTGTGTTGAGACCAGTCGGGCACTGTCCCGGACGGCACGGGTCAGCGAGTTGTAGTGCAGGAAGGCCCGCCCGATTTCCGAGACGGCCAGGAACAGGAACAGGAGCAGGGGCAGCGCGATCGTAAATTCGACCACGGCGACGCCTCGCTGTGCTGACCTGTTGAGATTTCTGTGCATCACCGGGAACACGCGCTCAGGAATCGCCGCTGGCGAAGTCGCGATACAGCTGAATGATGTGGGGTCCCGGAGTGCTGGTCGGCGCCGGTCCTGGTGCTCCGCCGGCCGGGCAGTCCGCGACAAACTCACCAAATAGCTCGGCGTTGATGCCCTGTTGTTCAGCTTCCTGCAGCAGGAAATAGCAGCCCATGCCAAGAATCGGCAGATCGGACTGGCCATTATTGGTGCCCGAGCAGTCGGCAATCGGCACCGGCATGATGCGGCGCTCGTATGCGCCCGCGCCGTTCGGGCGCGGTTGTACATCAAAGTTGCTGTTCGTCACGCGGCTTTGGTAGTCGCTGTGGTTGAAGTTCAATTGCGATGTATCGGTAATCACCTGCCCGCCCTGCGTGATATCACCGCTCGTGTCGTCGTAGTCGAGGGGCGGTATCGGCTGGCGCGTCACGACGTCGGGCGGGTAAGTGTCCTGGGCACCTCTCATGTTCCCGGTGTAGACGTTCAGCCGGGTGTTGACGCCCTGGGCTACCGGGCCCACGGAGTTTCCCGGTTGGGTCGGCAGCGTGTCGCCGGAGAAGCAGCCGTTGTAGCCGCCGGCGAGATTTTCGCGAACCACGTCCGCGCCCGAGCCGCCGAGGCGCAGCAACTGGAAGTTGCCGAACCCGACGGGGGATTGCTGGCCGGCCGCTGACTTCAGCACCTGCGGCTGGCCGGGCTGGAAGCCCCAGTAGGGTGCACTACCACCCTCGGACGGCGGCATGCCGCAGACCACCAGCGGCACGATATTGCAGGCCTCGAGAATCGTCGGGCTCGGGCCCGCCACGGCGGTGGCGCCCACCACCTTGTTGGCACTACTGACGACCGGGATCAGCCAGGCCGGCATGCGGAAGTTCAGTGCCCGCACGCGCACGTATTCGGCCGGCGAGGTGCCCGGGGTGAAAGGCTGGAGTGTGCTGGAAAACTCCACCGTGACGTTGAGTCCGCCACCGGAGAGCGCTCCGCCCAGTTCCTGGTTCCCCGCTGTCTGGGCATTGAGCCCGAGCAGCGACGTGACGGCAGTCCGGGCGCGTGCCTCGTCGCCCGTCTGGTCCAGGACCTTGGCGGCAGCCAGCGCCGCCGAATCCACGGAGTTTTGCAGGCGCGCCTTGTTGAGGAACATGTGGGAACCGTCGAGCGCAAGGCCTCCCATCGCGAGGATAGCCAGCATGGCGATGGCGATCAGCACGATGATCGCACCGCCCTGCCGGGCCGGCGGGGCGGTGCGGGACGACGCTAAACGTGTTTTTTGTGACATGGCAGTGTAGGAACTAGCGGTTGTTGTCAGCGTTCATCTGATCCTTGAGTACTTTCGGATCCGTGGCGCTGTTACGGTAGGCCTCAATCGCACCGTTAATGCGCCCGCCGTCGCCGTGATCGAGCGGGTTGCTGTCCGCCGGCGCCGTCGGGTCGGCCGTTTGCGATTGCGTCATCTGGCGCACCGAATTGCCGAAGTCGTTTTCAACCGCCTCGGGGCCGGTGGCGCAGCCGGCCACCATCAGCAGCGGGGCGCCCGCGACGAGGAGGCGAAGCATTTTGTTCATGTTCATGTGCATGTCCTTTCCTTACTCAACCTGGTTGCTGGTTCCGTCATCCTTGCTGGCGGGCTTCTTGCCCTCCATGCGCCCCATGATGAAGAAGTCCGAATCGTTGGGCTCGATGAAACTGTCGGTGGGCAGCCGCAAATCCTGCGGTGCGATGGGCTTGGCCAGGCGCGGCGTCACGGCGATGAGCAACTCCGTTTCGCCTTTCTGAAAGGCCTGGCTGCGAAACAGGTAGCCGAGGATGGGCAGATCGCCCAGGCCCGGAAACTTGTTCACGGCCTCGCGCAGGCTCTCGTTGATCAGGCCCGCGATGGCGATGGTCTGGCCGTCCTTCAGTTCCACCGTGGTGCTGGTGCTCCGTTTGGAGAGCGACGGGATCACGAACCGCGAGAGCGTGTCCGAGGCGTCGAGTATCACGCTATTAGCCTGCGTGAGCTCACTGACCGTGACATTGATGGTCAGGTTGATCGCGCCCGAGCCGAGCACGATGGGCAGGAACTTCAGCCCTACGCCAAACTCCTTGAATTCGATGGAGATGGAGTCGTTGCCCTGGGGCACCGGGATCGGGAACTCGCCACCGGAGAGGAAGCTGGCTTCCTGGCCCGTCAGGGTGGTCAGGGTGGGCTCGGCCAGGATCTTGGCCAGACCCTTGTCCTTGGCCACGTTCAGCGCCATGTTGAAGATGAAGTCATCGCTCAGGAAGCTGGCGAACAGGCCTTTGTCCCCGATGGCCATGGCGTTGGGTGCGAACTCGTCGATGACGGGTCCGAAGGGCGCGATGCCGCCGATGGCCGGGAGTCCGCCGCTGGCGCCCGACGCGTTGGGAAAGCGGGCACCGCCGTTGACGCCGCCCAGCTTCCAGTTGCCGGTCAGTCCGGCGGCGTTGAACTGCGCATCGAGGGAGCGCATTTCGGTGCGGGCGATTTCGGCAACCTTGACGCTCAGCATCACCTGCTGCGCGCCGGCCACTTCCATCAGGTTGATGATTTCGCCCACGGCCTTGTCTTCGCGTTTGGACATGGATTCCTGCTTGAATTCGGTATCCTTCGTCGCGGTGCCGAGCTGGGCGAGATAGCCATCGGCAACGCGCAGCGCGGTACTCATGGCGAGCGCGCTGGACACGCGACCGGCCAGCACGATGGAGCGCTGGCTGGAGTAGGCCAGGATGGCCTCATTGGGCAGCAGCTGGTGCAGCTTGCCTTTCAGCGACTCGAGGTCGTGCGTCACTTCGACTGCCACGGTCCCGATGAGCTGGTCGTTCCTGTCCCAGAGCAGCACGTTGGTGGTGCCAAGATCCTTGCCCAGGACGTAGAGCTGGGTAGATTTCAGGACCAGGATGTCGGCGATGTCGGGGCTGCCCACCGAAATTCGCGCGGCGGGTTCCTCGAGGCGCACGACCTTTGACTTGAACAGCGGTACGACCAGCGCCTCGCTGTTGCCACTGTGCAGGCTCGGTGTCGCCGACTGCTGTGCCTCCACCATCCATGGGAAGGTCAGCAAGGCAGCGGCGGCAATCAGGCCAGCGCGCCGGGTGAGTGTTTTCAGGTAACGCATGATGATCGTCCTTAATTTCAAGTTCACGACGTCAGCGGGTTTTGGAAGAGCGTCCCGCCGGCTTGCATCAATTCATGTCAGCCCTTGGTCTTGGTGGTCTGCACCTGGGTGCCGCGTATCAGGATCACGTTGTTTCCGCTGTCAACCGGCGCGCGCGCCCGGCGCTTGACGGGTGCCGGCGCGGGTGCCGGCTTTTCCTCGGCGACGAGAGTGTCCGTCGGGTTGCGCAGTGCCAGCTGAATGGTGCCTTCTTCCTCCCACTTGACCAGTTCCTCAGCGTCCTTGGGAGTGAGTTCGAGCGTGACGGCACGGACCACCACCGGCTCGTTCTTGTCCGTGGCGGCGGTCTGGTCCACCGCCAGCACCTTCACCATTAAAATAATGGTTTCGGTGATAGCTCGCGCGTCTATCTTGCTGCGCTGAAGGCGAGTTCCGAGCACGTCGACATGGTTGCCCGGCAGCAGGAATCCGGCCACGCCGATCACGTCGTTGACCCGGACCGTGACGGCGCGCATGTTCGGCGCGACCAGCGAGGCGAGGGTGCTGCCGTCGCCACCGCCGGCGATCCGATCCGTGAGGAGAATCTCGCCGTCGAGAATTTCACCCTTCACGATCTTGCCGTCCACTGCCGCGAAGTCCCGGATGGCGCCCGGGGGCAGCACGCTTTCGGGGACCTCCATGGTCTTCACATGCCGCGCTTCGAGCTTGGTGCCGTAGGGAATCCGCATGGCCGCGGCTACCACCGTGACCACTGCCGAGTTGCCACTAA
>JAQBGF010000168.1:0-2974 GCA_032122615.1 Gammaproteobacteria bacterium
CCACATCCACACGGCACGTGCGATGTCCTCACCAAGGTTTTCCATGCGATGCACGGTGCCCGGTGGCGTAAATATCGTGCTGCCGGCCTCGGCCATAAACGTCTCATCGCCGAGCGTCCAGCGGATGCGTCCGCTGATAACGTAGTAGACCTCGGGGCTGGGATGCTTGTGCCCGGGGTAGACCCCGAAAGGCGCGATTTCCAGTTCGCCAAACAGCAGCTCAGGCTTGGCCGAGACATCCCGGCCGACCAGCGTCTTCCAGCGCACGACCTGTTTGACCGTTTCCGGCGTGCTATCCATAGCGTCCCAGGGCAGGGAGTTGGCAGTTACCATCTGCGCGAAGGCAGCGGCGGGAATCATGGCCATAGCGGCGGCCAACAGTACACAAACAAATCCTGGTCGGGTAATCAGGGTCATCTATAGCTCCAGTCTGTGCCGACCAGCGTCGGCAGGTTCTTGATGATAGCGGCTATCGCGCTTGCCGGGGGCTGGCCGACGCCTAATGGGTGTCCTGTACTTGCCCTGGTGGGTGTCCTGAACTTACTGCTGAACTTAATGGATGTCCTTAATTGATCTATTCCGAAAAACATCAGCGAACAATCAGCGCTCCGTAAGGCCGCCAGGCCCGGACTGCGGGATTCTTGTATCCACGGCCAAGCCCCTGAATGCAGGCCCGATACCCGGCGGAGGATTTATGACGATCAGACTAACGACAACTTTTATGCTGCTGTGCACCACATTACTCGGTGCCTGTGGCTCCACCCAGACCCTGGACCCCTCGAAGCCGTCCGAGGTCATCGCCGATTCGCAGCTCATCAGCTACGACGCTATCTCCGTCAATGTCATTACGTCCTTCAGCAGCGCGCTGGAGGTGGAAACCGCCAGCAAGGGCGAGGCGGTCAAGGAAGGGTTCAAGATGATGGCCGTAGCACCGATAGGTTGCCTGGGCGCCGGTATGTTTGCCGCCGTATGCATCGCCGCAGCGCCGTTCTTTCCTATCATCGCGGCAACAAACCCATCGCGCCGCCGGGGTATCGGCGGCACCGACCCGAGGCAACGCTGCTCTACCAGCTCGTGGCCGAGCACTATGCCGGGTTCCGGGATCGGCGGGCAGCTGAAGGGCGGCCGCTGCCGCGGTACGTGGAAGATGAGTTCGAGGCGTATCTCAAGTGTGGGTTGCTCGAGCATGGTTTTTTGCGGCTCAAGTGCGACAGCTGCCAGGCCGAGAAGCTGGTGGCATTCTCGTGCAAGCGCCGTGGCTTCTGCCCAAGCTGCGGCGCAAGACGGATGGCCGAGACGGCGGCGCTGCTCGTGGACAATGTCTTGCCGCAGCAGCCGGTTCGCCAATGGGTGCTGTCGCTGCCGTTCGCGCTTCGGTACCTGCTGGCGACACGGCCGGAGGTGGTCACGCAGGTGCTCGGTATCGTCTACCGAGCGATCTCGAGCCATCTGATCCGCAAAGCCGGATTGACGCGTGCGAGCGCAGTGACCGGGGCGGTGACCCTGATACAGCGATTCGGCAGTGCGCTCAATCTCAACGTGCACTTTCACCTGCTCGTGCTCGATGGCGTTTATCGTCGGGCGGGTGAGGGCCGACTGCGGTTTGTGCCCGTGCCGGCCCCGAGCACCGAGGAGCTCAAGCGCCTGGTGCAGCGGATCGCAGAGCGAATCGGCCGCTCGCTCGAGCGCTCGGGGCTCATCACACGCGACATCGAGAACGCGTATCTCGCCTTCGATCCGAGCGAGGAAGCGTCAATGCACGGCCTGCTTGGGTCTTCGATTACCTATCGGATCGGGACGGGCCCGCGAGAGGGCCAAAAGGTGTTCACGCTGCAAACGCTGCCCGCCGAGCCGGATGCGCCGCGGCGTGAGGTTGCGGAAAGCTCGGGCTTCTCGCTACACGCGGGTATCGCGGCAAAGGCGTCGCAACGAGACAAGGTGGAACGCCTGGCACGTTACGTCTCAAGACCGCCGGTCGCCACCGAGCGGCTGGCGCTGACCGGTAGCGGGCACGTGCGCTACACGCTAAAGACGCCGTATCGAGACGGCACCACGCACGTGATCTTCGAGCCCGAGGACTTTATTGCGCGCCTCGCCGCGCTGGTGCCAAAACCGCGCGCGCACCTGACCCGGTATCACGGCGTGTTCGCGCCGGCGAGCCCCGACCGGGTACAGATTGTGCCCAGCACACGCTCCGCCGCTGCCACTGAACGTGGCGAGGTATCGGTCAGCGACCGGCAACGGGCAATGTCATGGGCACAACGCCTCAAGCGGGTGTTCGCCATTGACATCGAGACCTGCCAGCAGTGCGGTGGGCACTTGCGTGTCATCGCCAGCATTGAGACACCAGCCGTCATTGAACGGATTCTCGAGTACCTTGGCGGCGACGCAGAATCCGTCGATCCGGCGCATCCGAGCCGGGCGCCGCCAACGGGCGATCGCTTAGTCTGACCGCTTCGTCATGTTCGTCACCACCCAGGCCACCGTGCAGGGAAGGGCGCGTTTTGGCTTGCGCCTGGCTTGGGGCCGACAACGCCGGTATTTCCGGCGCAAAGGCTAAGATTCAGGTGCCCGGACGACGAAGGGCCGGGTCGGCGCGCCAGCATGGCGGCCTCGTTCTGCCGGCGTTCGCCGGGTTTCATCCCGGCCCGACGGATTGCGTCACTGACATAAGGCCCCTTATACGCACTATCCGCCGCACTATCCGCCAGGCGCTGTTCACTGAAGTGCAGGCCGAGGTAGCGGCACGGCGAAGTTCGGCGAGTTAGTACACAAATCCTGCTGTCGCCTGCACGCATCCGGCGTTGCGAAAATCTCGTCGGCGTAGTCGGGTAGAATCACCGCTTTTGTTTGTGACTGGAGTTTTGAATGGCCGCACCCTACCCGCAACATGCCGCACTGGCCGGCAACTACGCGCCGTTGCGCTCGGAGATCGACGCGCACGATCTGGTCGTTCACGGCGAGATTCCACGCG
>JAQBGF010000169.1:0-2714 GCA_032122615.1 Gammaproteobacteria bacterium
CCCCCCCGGCGCCCCCCCCCCCCCCCCCCCACCGCCCGCGTCACTACGGAGTACGTTGTCGCGGCTGAAGCCGCTCCTACGGTCTAGTGCGCTTCGTCCCAGTTCGCACCGCTGCCCGCATCGACCTTTAACGGCACGCGCAGGTCGGCCGCGCTGGCCATCAGGCTCGTCACCTGCTGTTGCACCGCCGCCAGTGTTTTGGTTGGAACTTCCAGCACCAGTTCGTCGTGCACCTGCATGATGATCTCGGCGCCGGTTCCGCTCTGTCGCAGCCAGGCGTCCACGCTGATCATCGCTTTCTTGACGATATCCGCCGCCGTGCCCTGCATGGGCGCGTTGATGGCGCTGCGCTCGGCGTACTGACGGCGAGCCTGTTGTCGGGCCTGGATATCCGGCAGGTACAGACGGCGGCCGAAGACTGTCTCGACGTAACCTTGTTCGCGGGCCTGAACCCTCGTGCGATCCATGTAGGCCTTCACGCCGGGATAGCGCGCGAAATACAGGGTGACGTACTGCTGGGCCTCGTCCCGTGCGATGCCGAGCTGGCGAGCCAGGCCAAAGGCCGACATGCCGTAGATCAGGCCAAAATTTATAGCCTTTGCGGAGCGGCGCTGGTCGGTGGTCACATCTTTCGGCGCCACACCAAAAACTTCGGCCGCCGTCGCCTGGTGCACGTCCCGGTCCTCGGCAAAGGCTTTCAGCAGGCCTTCGTCCTCCGACAGGTGAGCCATGATCCGGAGTTCAATCTGGGAGTAATCCGCCGCTAACAGCGTGCAGCCGGGCTTCGGTATGAACGCCTGGCGAATCCGCCGGCCTTCTTCGGTGCGGATCGGGATGTTCTGCAGGTTCGGATCTGACGACGACAGCCGGCCGGTGGCTGCCACGGCCTGGTGATACGAGGTGTGGATGCGCCCCGTTCTCGTGTTGACCTGCTCGGGCAACTTGTCCGTGTAGGTGGATTTGAGTTTGCTGAGCGAACGGTAGTCGAGGATCAGTTTCGGCAGCCGGTGCTGGTCTGCCAGTTCCGCGAGTGCATCCTCGTTGGTCGAGGGCTGTTTGGTTGGCGTGTATTTGGTCACGGGCAGCTTGAGTTCGTTGTACAGGACTTCCTGCAGCTGTTTCGGCGACGCGATATTGAAGGGGTGGCCGGCTTCCTTGTGCGCCTCGTTTTCCAGGACCGCCATCTTCCCGGAAAATTCGCCGGACATGGCCCGCAGCAGCCTTGCATCGACCAATACGCCGGTTTCTTCCATCCGGATCAGCACCGGGACGAGCGGTTGCTCGATGGTGTCGTACACGGCGGCGAGGCCCGGCGTCTGCTCAATCTTCGGCCACAGCGCGTGGTGGAGGCGGAGGGTGATGTCGGCGTCTTCCGCGGCGTACTCGGCCGCTTTCTCCACCGCCACCTGGTCGAAGGTAATCTGCTTGGCGCCCTTGCCGGCCACGTCCTCAAAGTGAATCGTGTCGAGGCCCAGGTACTTCTTCGCCACCGCGTCCATGTCGTGCCGGGTGGCCGTGCTGTCCAGTACATAGGACTCCAGCATGGAGTCGTAGCGCATGCCGGCCAGGCGAATGCCGTGGTTCGCCAGCACGTGCGCGTCGTACTTCAGGTGATGGCCCACCTTGTGGGCGTCGGGATGTTCGAGCCAGGGCTTGAGGCGCGCCAGCACGGCTTCGCGGTCCAGTTGTTCGGGCGCGCCCACATAGCGATGCGCCAAAGGCAGGTACGCTGCCTTGCCCGCCGCCAGTCCGAACGACAGGCCGACGATTTCAGCGTCCATGTAATTGAGGCTTGTGGTCTCGGTGTCGAAGGCCACCAGCTCCGCGTTCTCGATGAGGATCAGCCAGACATCGAGCTGCTCAGTGGACAGGATCGTCTCGTAGTGACGCGTGACGGGGTCGGGAAGCCGGGCGGGCTCGGCGGGCGTCTCGTCGGGCGCGCCGCCGGCAGCCGGCTCCGCTGGCCCGGCGCGAACGTTGTCAGGCGCTGTCGTATCGTCTCCGGTGGACTCTTCGGCGACTCTCAAAAGGCTGCGGATCTCCAGCTCTGCCGCGAGCCGCGTAAGCGTTGCCACATCGGGCGGTGACCGCACGAGTTCGTCCGGCTTCAGCTTCAGCGGGACCTCGACGTGGATCGTGGCGAGTTGCCGGGACAGCGGAATCTGGCCAAGGCTTTCGCGCAACTTTTCGCCGACCTTGCCCTTGATCTCGTCGGCGCGCGCCACGATCTCGTCGAGGCTGCCGTAAATCCCCAGCCACTTCGCCGCGGTCTTGGGTCCGACACTGCGCACACCCGGGATGTTGTCGGAGGTGTCGCCCACGAGCGCCAGGTAATCGATGATCCGTTCTGGTGGCACTCCAAACTTGGCGACGACGCCTGCAGGGTCCAGTTCCCGGTTGCTGATGCCGTCGAAAAGGTGGATGTGCTCGCTGACGAGCTGGGCCATATCCTTGTCGCTGGTGGCAATCAGTGTGTCGAGGCCCGCAGCAGCCGCCTGCAGCGCGAGTGTGCCAATGACGTCGTCGGCTTCCACGCCGGTCTCGCACAGGAGTGGCAGGCCGAGCGCCCGAATCATCTGTTTCAAGGGCTCGACCTGCGAGCGCAGATCGTCCGGCATGGCTTCTCGCGTGGCTTTGTACTCCGCGTACAGCTCGTCCCTGAAGGTCGGCCCTGGCGCGTCCATGACCACGGCTATCAGGTCCGGCTTTCGCGT
>JAQBGF010000170.1:0-3139 GCA_032122615.1 Gammaproteobacteria bacterium
CAGCACGGCGACTGCCTGCTCGATTTTTCCCGCAACCGCCTGTCGACAGATACGTTAAAGCTGCTGATCGCCCTGGCCAGCGAGCGGGGTGTGCCGGCGTCTATCCAGGCACTGTTCGCGGGCGAAACAGTCAATGCCACCGAGAATCGTCCGGCCCAGCACATGGCGCTGCGGGGACCCGACTCTCCGCCACTGATGGTTGGTGGAATTGATATTCGTGTCGAGATCGCCGCTGAGCGGGCGCGCATGCTGGCCCTTGCCGACTCGATCCGTTCCGGGGATTTTCGGGGTGCAACCGGTGCCCGGATTCGCCACGTCGTGAATATCGGTATCGGCGGGTCGGATCTTGGTCTCGTGATGGCGATTGAGGCACTGCACGAATTCGGCACAAATGATGTGCAGATTCACTACGTGTCCAATGTCGACGGGACACAACTGGCCGACGTACTGGCCGATGCGCCGGCGGACGAAACATTGTTCATTATCTGCTCGAAAAGCTTCGCTACCTGGGAGACGGCCCTGAACGCGGATGCTGCGCGCGCCTGGCTCACCGGCCAGCTGGGTGAGTCGGCAGTGGCCCGCCACTTCGTGGCCGTCTCGGTGAATGCCACGGCGATGGACAAGTTTGGCATCGCCCACGAGCACCGTTTCCGGATCTGGGACTGGGTGGGCGGCCGATACTCCCTCTGGTCGTCCATTGGCCTTGCCATCGGGATTGCCATTGGCAGTGATCACTTCCGGGACTTGCTGGCGGGTGGTCGCGAACTCGACGAGCATTTCCGCACCGCGCCTCTGGCTGACAACCTGCCGGTACTGCTCGCACTGATCGCCGTCTGGAACCAGAATCTGCTGGGCACCACCAGTCAGGCAATCCTGCCCTACGACGGGCGGCTGCACCGTTTCGCGGCCTACCTCCAGCAGCTGGAGATGGAGAGCAATGGCAAGGGCGTGACCCGCGAAGGTCAGCCGGTGCAATGGAGCACCGGTACGGTGATCTGGGGCGAGCCGGGCAATAACGCCCAGCACTCATTTTTCCAGCTCCTGCACCAGGGCACGGCAAATTTCGCGGCCGACTTCATCGCCCCCGTGGAAGGCTCAAGCCCTTACGCAGAACAGCACCAGGTCGGTCTGGCGAACCTGCTGGCCCAGGCGGAAGCCTTCGCCCGGGGCTACACCCTGGACGCTGCCCAGGCCGAGCTGACGGCTAAGGGCAAGACCCCGGCCGACGTGGCGCGCCTTGCGCCCCACAAGGTCCACCCGGGCAATCATCCCAGCAATATCCTGCTGTTCCGGCGGCTGGATCCTCACAGCCTCGGGTTTCTGATTGCCCTGTACGAGCAAAAGGTGTTTGTCCAGGCGTGCATCTGGGGCATCAACCCCTTCGACCAGTGGGGCGTGGAACTGGGTAAACTGATGGCGACAGGGATGCACGAACAGTTGCACAGTGCGTCACCTGGGCCGGCGCTGCCCGGCATTGGCCATGTGATCCGTAACTGGACCCGGCACCGCTGAGACGGCTTACGGTGGCTCGTGACCCGTTTAGTTGCCTTGGCCCGGGGAGCCGCTAATCTACCCGCTCCCGTCGAACCTCAGACCTCGGACATAACCAATGAGAATAACCGTACACGGCACCGGATACGTCGGGCTGGTGACTGGGGCTTGCATTGCCCAGGCCGGCAACCACGTCGTTTGTGTGGATATAGACCAGGCCAAGGTGGCCGCCTTAAACGCCGGCGAGATTCCGATTTACGAGCCCGGGCTGGAAGAGATTGTGCAGCGGAATCATTCCGCCGGCCGCCTGACATTCACCACGGATGTTGCCGACGGTGTGCGCCATGGTGAATTGCAGTTCATAGCGGTCGGCACGCCCAAGAACGAGGACGGTTCGGCTGATCTTCGCCACGTCCTGACGGTGGCCGAGGCCATCGGCCGGCACATGACGGATTACAAGGTGGTCGTGGACAAATCCACGGTACCTGTCGGAACCGCAGACCGCGTCACCGAAACGATGGCATCGTCACTGGCAAAACGGAAGGCCAGCATTGAGTTCGACGTGGTCTCAAATCCTGAATTCCTGAAGGAGGGCGCCGCGGTGGCCGACTTCATGAAGCCGGACCGGATCATCATCGGCACCGAAAGTCCGCGCGCGGCC
The DNA here is from genome assembly GCA_032122615.1 of Gammaproteobacteria bacterium. Classification (GTDB taxonomy): domain Bacteria; phylum Pseudomonadota; class Gammaproteobacteria; order Steroidobacterales; genus SHZI01. Next base: position 2,153 of record JAQBGF010000170.1, read on the forward strand.
GATATTCTTCGCCAGCTCTACGAGCCCTTCAGTCGCAGCCACGACAAACTCATCGTCATGGACGTGCGTTCGGCGGAGCTCACCAAGTACGCTGCCAACGTGATGCTGGCCACCAAGATCAGCCTCATGAACGAGCTGGCGAACATCGCCGAGCGCTACGGCGCGGACATCGAGCAGGTCCGCATCGGGATCGGTTCGGACCCCCGCATCGGCTACTCGTTCATCTACCCGGGCTGCGGCTACGGCGGCTCCTGTTTTCCCAAGGACGTGCAGGCACTGATCCAGTCGGCGGACGAGATTGGTTACAACGCCGAGTTGGTGCGCGCCGTGGACAGTGTGAACGACCGGCAGAAGCGCACGCTGTTTCAAAAGATCAGTGCTCACTTTGGCGGCCAGTTGCGGGGCCGGACGTTCGCCTTTTGGGGCCTGGCCTTCAAGCCCAATACCGATGACATGCGCGAGGCACCCAGCCGGGTGCTGATGGAAGCCCTGTGGGCCGCCGGGGCGCAAGTTCGCGCCTATGATCCCCAGTCCATGCCGGAAACCGCCCGGATTTACGGCGCACGGCGTGATTTGACGCTGTGCAAGTCCGCGGATGAGGCGCTGAACGGTGCTGACGCGCTTGTTATCATCACGGAGTGGCAGGAATTTCGCAGTCCCGACTTCGAACAGATCCGGAAGTCCCTGACGGCTCCGCTGATCTTCGACGGGCGCAACCTCTACGACCCGAAGGTGCTCGCCAAGCTGGGCTTTACTCACTACGCGATCGGCCGCGGCAAAGCGGTCCCGGTCCAGTCCCCGTAGGAGCGCCTTCAGGCGCGACCTTTCAGCCATGAATCTTGTTCCAGTCATTCTCTGCGGCGGTTCGGGCACGCGCCTGTGGCCCCTGTCCCGGGCGCTGTACCCCAAGCAGCTACTCGCGCTGGTCGGCTCCCGCTCGCTTTTGCAGGACACACTGGCCCGGCTGGGCTTGTTGGCGGGTCCTGT
>JAQBGF010000171.1:0-6758 GCA_032122615.1 Gammaproteobacteria bacterium
TTCTCCAGAGCGGGCCCCGGGTCGTAGTCACGGGACGCGTCCACGGCGTAGAGCAGGTTGTTGGCGTCGATGCCCCGGAGCATGCCACTGGTGCCCTGCTCGAGGTACGCATCGGCCGCCGCGAGCGTCGGCGCTGAAGCCTGGCTCATCACGGGATTGCCACTCATGAAGATGAGCACCTGAGCTGCCGTGCGCAGGCCCGGCGGCTGTGTGTCGTAGTGGCCGCCCCGCCAGGCGGGGTCGTTCCGGATGGCATCAATCACGATGCGTCGCCAGATCCGGTTGCGACCCGAGATCTGGGTCGGCAGGCTCGCCAGCGGCACGAGGCCATCCATGAACTCGGGGTGCAACTCACCCCACAGCCAGGCGTGCATGCCGCCCATCGACGTGCCAATTACGAGGCGCAGGTGATTCACGCCGAAGTGCTCGGTGAGCAGCTGGTGCTGGGCGGCGATCATGTCGCGATAGCCGTAGCGGGGGAAGCTGCCCTTCAGACCATCGCTCGGCTTGCTCGAGCGGCCGTGCCCGATGCCGTCCGGCAGGACAATAAAATAGCGCGTCGCGTCGAGTAGCTGCCCCGGGCCGAACAGTTCGGCCCCGAAACTGTCCTTGCCGTTGCGCTGGCGCAGGAAATTGCCGCCCTCACCACCCGTGCCGTGCAGAATCAGCACCGCGTTGCGCACCATACCGCTGGCGTCGCGTTCGATGGTGCCAAGGGTGCGGTAGTGAATCTTCAGTTCGGACAGCGTCTCGCCCGAGGCGAAGTGGAAATCCCTGAGAACGTGCTCGCCCTCGACGGGCGTCGGGTAGTCGGCGGCAGTCGCGCCGACAGCGATCATCGCCGCCGCGATGGCCACGACAAGTACCCGGTACAGGCGGCTGCGATTCATCATCCGAAGGTCCTCCGCGTCAGGTTCGGGAAATGTGGGCACTGCCCCGGATGTAGAAGCGGAGCAGTCGCCGCGCCCAGGACCCGGCGTAGTCCACGCCGATCCGCGGGCGCTTCACGATGCGGAACCCCTCCCCGCCGGGATCGGCAAGGTAGAGCCGATCGCCGAGCAGGTCGGCGCCGTTCAATCGCCGGTCCACCCCGAGCACCTTGCACAGTAGTCCGGGGCCGCTGGTTTTTCCACTGAGGCCGTGCACCGGCTCCAGCGCGCGGATCAACACCGCCGAGCCGTGCCCCTCGGGCTCGGTCACCACGTTCAGGCAGTGATGCATCCCGTAGACGAGGTACACGTAAGCGTGGCCGGGCGGCCCGAACATCACGGCAGTGCGCGGCGTCCGGCCGCGGCAGGAATGCGCGGCGCGATCGTGCGGCCCCAGGTAGGCCTCAGTTTCGACGATGCGGCCGACCCGTGGGACACCGCGGACGACGTGGACCAGCTCCTTGCCCAGAAGTTCCTGCGCGACCTGCGTCGTGTCGCGGCTGTAGAAGCTGCGGGGCAGACTGCGGGTCGGGCGGCGCATCGGCGGACGGGCAACACGCTATGCCGCTTGCTTCTCCTGGACTTTCTTCTCCGGGGATTTCTTCTCGTCGGGCGCCTGCGCGCCGCCGAGTATCGAGGTCAGCTCGGCCAGCAGTTGCCGGAGTTCGCCGGTCATCAGCGCGAAGTCGATATCGAACTGCTCGTGCGGATTCTCGCCCCTGGCGTTGTCGTCCTTGTACACATCGAGGAATTGCACGCGCTTGATATGCAGGTTCTGATGGAGCAGGAACGAGATCCGGCTGTTCCAGGTCAGCCCGAGGCGCGTCGGCGTCTTGCCGGCATTGAGATGCCCGCGAATTTCGTTTGGTTCCAGCGGATAGCGTATGTAGCGGATCGTGGCACCGCCGCCATCGATGGCCTGCAGCTCCAGGTCCTGTTCGATGTTGAACCGGCCGGGTGGCTCACCGTGAGTGAGCCAGGCCGCCATGCTGGCCGTCGGCGCGTGCTGCGTGTTGAATGGCTGAACCGGTAGCGATCCGAGCGCGTCGCGCAGCGTCTCCACCAACTCCTCGGCGCGACTGTTGCTGGCGGTGTTCACCACCAGCCAGCCCTCCGACAGGTCGAGCCAGGCAAATGTCGCCCGGCGCCGGGTCAGAGCCCGCGCCCGCAATTCGTCACTCACGCGCGCCTTGAGCTCGCGCATCTGCCGTCGCCCGACCGGGTGACCCTGCTGCTGCTCCAGTTCCAGCGCCCGCTCCTTTGCCACCTGGTTGACGATCGAGGCCGGGAGCAACTTCTGCTCCACCCCCAGGCTGAGCAGGTACTGCTGGCCCCGGGTATACAGCGTGCGCTGTTCGTAGCCGCAGTGGACGAAGCCCCGCGTCTGCAGGTCGAAGCTGCCGCAGGCCTGCAACGGCCGGCGATCAAGCGCCTCTTCCAGGTCGGCGGCAGCGAGGGAAAAGCCGGCGGGAAGCCGGTAAAGGATCAGGTTCTTGAACAACACGGGTGCGGGTCTGGTGAGAAACAGGGCCGGCAGTATACCGGCGCCAATCCACGAAGGTCAGTTCAGTCCCGGACTCATCAACCCCAGACACGCTGCGCGTTGCGGGTTTCGCCGGTCGTCGGACAACGGAATTCCGCCAGCTCGTCTCCCTGCGGCTCCCAGTCCCAGGTGGTGAAATCCGCGGCGATGGAGCGGCCCCAGGCAGGCGTCACGGTTCGCGAGGCTTCGTTTAGCAGGTACAGCCTCACGTCCTTGCGACGAATATCCCAGTCGCCGCGCATGGCGTCCTGCACGACCGGTTCAGCACACGCAATAAACCAGCACTCACCTGGAATGGCGGCCTCAAGGACCCAGCATTCGCGGATCTGCGGGTGACGAGCCCGCAGTTGCGCCAGAAAGCGGTGCATGTCCGGTGTCAGGGAAAACTGCGGCTGTGCGGGCCACCACATGTGCCCCGCCTGTCGCCACAGGTGTGCCGGGGGCAAGCCGGTAGCGGCGACATACCCAAACAGAACAGCGACACAGAGGAACAGGATCGCCTCAGCGCCAAGCCGGATGAACCCCGCAACGTCCACGACTTGCCCGGGCACGCCGCGGATGACCAGGAAGATGGCGAAGGCGGCTGCCGCGGCCACCACAGCCGCCAGCACGCGGAGCCACACCGGAATTACACGCAGCGGCAGGTTGTTCTTCATGACCAGGCCCTTAAGAACTGCGCGCGGCGATCAATAGTGAGGCGGAATCTCGGTCCGCGGTCCGCCGGCAGATTCTGCCGCGGTCTCCAGCGACTTGAGCTGGCCGGCCAGCTCCTGGTTCAGTAGCAGGGCCCGGTCCAGTTGCTGTTGCTGGCGATACACCACGTCGCTCAATTCCTGGACGGCACGCTCCAGGTGAGCACACTTGAATTCGAGGGACTCGAGGCGGGCGCTGTCGGTCATTGGCCGGAAAGATACCCGAACCCGGGCCAGCGTGCAGGCGGTCGCTGCCGCTTGTGTACGCGGGCCGATGGCGGGAAACTCGCACCGATCGTCTGACGCTGCGGACGGACGGGAGAGCCACGATGAATCGCCTGCGCAAATTGGCCGCCTACGGGCAAAGTTACTGGATGGACGACCTCTCGCGGGATTTGCTCCGCGGCGGTGATCTCCCGCGCCGGATTCGCAACGAGGGGCTGCGCGGCATCACCTCGAACCCGGCCATTTTCAGCCAGGCCATCGCCGGCAGCACGGCCTACGACGAGCAGATCGCCCGCAGCGCGCGCAGCGGCCGGTCGGCGCTGCAAATCTACGAGGAACTTACCAGCCAGGACATTCGCGACGCCTGCGATGCGCTGTTGCCCGTCTACCGCGAAACCGACGGTGTCGACGGCTACGTAAGCCTTGAAGTGTCGCCGTTACTGGCGCGGGATACCGCGGGCTCGATCACCGAGGGCGCCTATCTGGCCAAACTGGTGGATCGGCCGAACCTGATGATCAAGATTCCCGGCACCGCCGAGGGCGCGCCGGCGATCGAGGAACTGCTGTACCGGGGTATCAACGTCAATGTGACACTGCTCTTTGGCATCGAGGCCTACCAGTCGGTTGCGGAAGCCTGGCTGAAGGCCCTCGAGCGACGTCACGCCGAGGGCCAGCCGGTGAACAAGGTTGCCTCGGTCGCCAGCTTCTTTATCAGCCGTATCGACACCCTGGTCGATCAGCTGCTCGCTCACCGGATCCGGCCGGACGGCAGTTCCGCGCTCAACCCGCACCCGAACACGCTCCAGGGCAAAGTCGCCGTCGCCAATGGCAAGCTGGCGTACGCCGCGTATCGCCGGATGACCAAAGGCGTACGGTGGAAAACACTGGAGGCGGCCGGCGCGAAACCGCAGCGTCTGCTCTGGGCCAGCACCGGCAACAAGAACCCGGCCTACAGCGACGTCGGTTACGTGGAGCCGCTGATCGGCCCGGACACGGTCAACACGATGCCGGCGGCCACTGCCGCCGCCTTCGCCGACCACGGCAAGCCCGGCAAGAACCTCACCCGGGCCGTTCCCGCGGCGCGCCAGGTCCTGAAGGAACTGAAAGGCGCGGGAATCGACCTGAAGCGGGTTACCTGGCAACTGGAAAACGAGGGAATTCAGAAGTTCATCGAGCCTTTCGAGAAGCTTCTGGCCAATATCGAGGCCAAGCGCAGGGCCCTGCCCGGCCTCTGACCGGGGTTGCAGGCCCCGTCCGGCTATCGGCAGGTCAAGCTCCAGACCTGACGCAGTTTGTTGACCCGGCCGCGCTTATGGCATACCGTCAGCCTGCAATTGGCGTATTTGGCCTGCCTTGGACTAATGAAACATCCCGTTCGGGATATTCCACGACTAATGCTTCCCAGAAATTCCACGTTGTACGGAACAGTCTCTCCTGCTGAAAAGCAGGTCGGGGTCGACCGGTATTTTTTATCTTTTTATTTTGCTTAAGGAAGACTTACTAAAATGGCTACAGGTACTGTCAAGTGGTTCAATGCCCAGAAGGGCTACGGGTTCATCCAGCCGTCAGACGGCTCGAAGGACGTTTTCGTGCACGTTACTGCCGTTCAGGCGGCAGGGCTCGCAACTCTCAATGAGGGTCAGAGCGTTACTTTTGAGGTCACCAACGAGCGTGGCAAGCCCTCGGCTACGAACCTGCGGGCGTCCTGAGGTCGGAACTCTCTAACGGGAGTTTCCGATTCATCGGATATGAGGCCCCGGCTTGTCCGGGGCCTTTTTTTTTTAAAAGGTACCGGACCTTAGTTATTTAGTTGTTGGCCGGTCAGCAAACAACTAAACAACTGAAACAACTAAGGTCCGGTACCTTTCTGTACGACGGTGGTTTCATCCGACGGCCCCACGGGGGCGCCGGGCTTCAGGACACCCAGCAGGGCGGCAGTGAGTAGCGCCACCCAGATCGCTACCGAATACGGACGGCTGCGGGCCAGACTGACCCGCATCGTTTCATCCAGTTCCGGCGACGGGCCCGCAGTGACAAGTTGTGCCAGGCCCAGGCGCAGCGGCCCCAGGCGAGCACGCAGGAATTGCCCGAACAGCAGGACGGCGGCAAACAGCAGCAGCTTGGGTCCAACGTAAGGCGCCATCGCCAGACGCCCGGTCATCGTCGAGTACGCCACCGACACGGGCACGGCAACAATCAGCAGCCAGCGCAACGCCGATTCGAGTCGTTGTGAGGTAACGCCGAATGGCGTGCCGTCCCGGGCGATTCCGATCAAGGCCAGAGTCAGCCACACGGGGCCCAGCAACACGATCCCCGCCATCTGCCACCAGGGGTGCGAAAGCCCGACATAGCCGGACAGCAATCCACCCACCGTCAACATGAGACTGATTGCCATTCGCGGAATGGTGTCCACCAGCGCCATCATCTGGCCGGCCACCACCCGCTGCTCCGCGGACGCGCCCGCCTCCACCACCTTACGGCTCCAGGCATACACCGCCACGTCCGGACCCAGCCAGAACACAAACAGGAACACGTGCAGGAACTGCAGCAGTTCGTAGCTGGTTATGCCGTCGTGCATGGTGCCTCCGAATCGGGTCGCGGACGGTCGCCGCCCGGGCAAAGTTGCAGGCCAAAGAGGTTACCATGCGCCCCTTCTCACTGAGCATTGCCGAGGAAAGCTCCCGTGGCAGAACATGAAGTAATGTGGATCGGTCGCCGTCCTGCGGCCATGGCGCCCGTGGAACACCCGGCGACGAGCGAAGCATTTGCCGATGCTGTTACCAGCGCCTGCGCCGGCTGCGGTTGCGACGTACAGGACTACGTGGCAGCGGCCGGATCATATGGCAGCTGGCTGGTGCGTTTCGAACGCGACGGCAACCGACAGCGTCTCGTGTGGAACGGCAAGGACGGCAAGCTGGTGCTGGAACAGGCGACGACTGGCGTCGACTGGAACGAACTCGGCAGCAGCCCCGTCAGCGAGCGCGATGAAACGCACTTCCTGTTGGCTATACGCGACCTGCTGAAAGCCCCGGACCATGCCGCGCAAACCTGAGCCGGCACCGCCCGAAACTATCCCTGCGCACGTCCACGGACCGGACTGCAGTCACGAGCACGATCACGAACCAGCCCTCGAAACCTACCGGCGCGAAACGCCGAAGCTCGGTCGCAATGACCCCTGCCACTGCGGCAGCGGGCGCAAATTCAAGAAGTGCCACGGCACGACCCGGTAGGAGCGCCTTCAGGCGCGACAACGCACTCCGTGGCCCGCGGTCGGAGGCGGGACAGGTCTTGGCCGCCTGTCGGGAAGACCCGCTGAGGGCTGGCCAAGACCTGTCCCGCCATCGACCGCTGCGTAGGAGTGGGTTCGGC
>JAQBGF010000172.1:0-8850 GCA_032122615.1 Gammaproteobacteria bacterium
AGGAACAGGTCATCGACGAACAGGATATGGCGGACGCCGTACCTGGACTGAAGGTGCTGGATCATCTCGAAGACGCGCTCGGGGCTGTAGGCGCGGACCTGTGCGCCGAACGTCGAGGTGTCGCAGAACTTGCAGTGGAACGGGCAGCCACGGGACGCCGCGATCGTTGCCACCGGCAGTCGTGGAAAATCGTATACGGCCGCGGGATAGGCATCGGGGAAGTTCGGCAAAAGATCCCAGGCCGGCATCGGCAGGTGATCCAGATCGCGGGCGATCGGGAGCGTGGCGTTGCTGCGGACCTCGTTACCCTCCAGGTAGACGGCGCCCGGCACGGAACCGAGTCCGCGGTGCTCCTGCAGTGATTCGAGCAACCGTACCAACGCCTCCTCGCCTTCGCCAACGATGGCCACGTCAAATTCATGGAAGCGCGCCATCGTCTCCTTACCCATCGACGAAATGTGCGGGCCACCAACGATAATGGTGGTGGCAGGCAGAAGCGCCTTGATTTTCCTGGAGATCTCGGCGGCGCTCCAGACGCCTACTGTGAACAGCGTGATCCCGACGTACTCGGGCCGGGCGGCGACCACGCGGGCAACGACATCGTCGATCGACAGGTTATGAATGTCGCTCTCGATGATCGACGGTTCGTAGTTGTAAAGGCGCACCTCGGCGGCCAGGTGCAGCAGGCCGAGCGACGGCGCCTGATTGGTCACATTCTTGACGAATTCGTAGCCGGGTGCGATCCGGTCGTAGGGCGGCGTGATGAAGACAATGCGCGCCTTTGGTCGTTCCAGGCTGGTTGCCGGCCGATCAGGTTGCAGCGCCGGTTGCAGCGCCGGTTGCGGCCTAACCCCGGTCCGTTCGTCCGCCAAGATGATCGTTTCGGTGTCCACCAACAACGCCCCCAAATGGCCCCACGGTCCGGCAACGTAGCGCCAACTATACCGAGGATTGCCCGGCTGGTAGATACGGAAGCGGGCAGGCTTCAGTGCTGTTTCAGGAGCGCTGTCGGGCGCGATCGGCAGCCATCGCGCCCGACAGTGCTCCCGTCGGCCTAATTCACTGGCAAAATGGCGGCATGGCCACACCCAGCCTCCCGACCACCACCGCCCTCGTCGCCCTCGGCGTGTCTCTCGCTGTTGCCGGCTACGTTTGGATAGAACAGCGCTCCGGAATCGGGCAGCGCGTGATTGAGCTGCGCGACGACGCGAACGTCAGGGGCTCGGAGATGGCAGCCCTGAAGGCCCGCCTGGATGAAGTTTCCACGGGTCGCCGCTTGCTGGACGACGACATGGACCGGCTGCGCGAGCGCGTGGCCCTCGAAACGGAGTCCCTGGGCGAACTGCCCGAGCGGCTCGAGCAACTTGAGCATTCCATGCAGCGCTTCGTCGGCGTTGGCGACAAGGTACGCTCGGCGTGGCTGCTCTCGGAAACCGAGCACTACATGCGTATTGCCAATGCCCAGCTTGGGCTCGCCGGCGACGTGGACGTGGCGCAGACCGCACTCAGCCTGGCCGACGAGTCGTTGCGCGAACTGAACGAGCCCCGCATGACGCCGGTGCGGCGGCTACTCGCCGACGAGCTCAACGCCCTGAAAGCCGTCCCACGCCCCGACACCGAGGGTATCGTGCTCAGTCTCGGCAGCCTCGCCGACAGCCTGCACCTGCTGCCGCTGAAGGTCGCCGTGCCGGCCGGCTTCCGGGCCACGCCGTCGCGTCCGGCGGAACCGCTCACTGGCTTTGCCAGGGCGCTGGCCGCCAGCCGTGCTGCCATTGCCAGCCTCATCAGCGTCAGGCGCGTGGACGATCCGGTCTCGCCGCTGCTGCCGGAGGCAGAGCAGAACGTGCTGATCCGGAGTCTGGATCTGGAGTTGCAGCTCGCCCGACTCGCGATCATGCGCGGCGACGCCGGCATGTACCGACGGTCGGTCATGGCAGCCGGCGAACGGCTGCAGGAACACTTCGACGTGACGTCGCCTGACGTGCAGGGGGCCGTCGAGACGCTGGCAACACTGGCTTCCGCGCAGTTGCCGGAGGCGCTTCCGGACATCTCGGGCTCACTGACGGCACTGCTCCGGATCACCGCCACAGACGGGCCGGTGAACGCGGCGACGAAGGGCAGCCGATGAAAGTCGGGCTGGTTATCGTCCTCGCGCTGGTCGTGGGGGCCCTCGCCGCCCACCTGGCGCTGGCGGACAATGGCTATGTCCTGATCAACTTCCACGGCTACGTATTCGAAACGTCGGTCCCGATCCTGGCGCTCCTTCTCGTGCTTGCTTATCTCGCCATGCGCATCCTGGCGCTAGTCTGGCGGGCACCCCGCCGACTCGGCGAGGCCTGGGCCCGGGCACGCATCAACTACGCGGGGCGCCAGGCGACCAAGGGCTACATCGCACTGGCCGAGGGACGGTTCGCCCGCGGCGAACGCCTGCTCACGCGCGGCGCGCGGCGGTCTGAAACGCCGCTGCTCAACTACCTGGCCGCGGCCCGCGCCGCACAGATGCAGGGCGATCGCGAACGGCGCGACGGCTGGCTCCGCATGGCCTGCGAGCAGGAGCCCGCAGCCCAGGACGCCGTGCTGCTGACCCAGGCGGAGCTGCAGCTGGAGGACGGCCAGTACGCCGAAGCTCTGGTCAGCCTGAACTGGGTCCGGGAGCGGCATCCGACGCACGCCCAGGCACTTAAACTGCTGGGCGAGCTGCACTATCGCCGCAAGGAATGGCAGCCGCTGGCAGACCTGCTGCCGCTGTTGCGGCGGCGGGGCAACGTGCCGGCCGAGATGCTCGACGAGTGGTGCGTGGACGCCTGCGGCAACATCATGACGACCACGCCACTCGATCGGGCCGCACTCGACAAGGTCTGGGATGAAATCCCCCGGCATCTCCGCCTTGAGCCGCGACTCACGCTGACGCGTGCGAAAGCGCTGATCGCCTGCGGCGCGATCGAGGATGCCGAAGTAGAAATCCGGCGCACCCTGAAAGAAAGGTGGAGCGACGCGCTGATCGACCTGTACGGCGATCTTGCGGCGGCTGATCCTGCCACGCACTTAAAGCGCATCGAAACGTGGCTCAAGGAGCGCCCCGACGACCCTGCGCTGCTGCTGGCCGCCGGTCGCGCCAGCGTGCGGCATCACCTGTGGGGCAAGGCCCGAAGCTATCTGGAAACCAGCCTCGCTATCCGTCCAGCACCGGAAACCTATCGGGCACTGGGGCAGCTCATGGCGCGCGTCGGGGAGTCCCAGTCAGCGTCGAAGGCCTATGAACGCGGACTGGCGATGACTGCAGGACATCCGACAACAACGGCGGTGGCCGTGTCGAAGCCCGGTCTGCCGGAGCGCCTGTAGGAGCGCCTTCAGGCGCGACAAACATTGATCGCGCCTGAAGGCGCTCCTACTCAGATCACGCCGCGAGGGGCTGGCTGCGCTTGCTGTTCAGCCAGCTCACCAGGGGCTTCCACTGGTCCCAGTCGGGCCACGCCAGGTATTCAGGCAATTCGTGAATGCCGAGACCGCGTGTGTAGGCGCGCACGTAATTCTGCGCCTCCCGCAGCCGCGTGACGTAGGGCATCCGCAGCGCCGTCAGGTATTCGTCCAGTTCCTGTGAGATGAGCGTGTAGTCCCGCACACGGTTGCCGACAACTGCCAGCCTTACTTCCTTGCGCTCCACCTTGCCCACTTCCCGCAGTTCATTGATGAACCTGGTGGAAGCTGAGATATCGATCGTGGAGGGCAACACCGGGACGACGACTGTCTCCGCGTGACGCACCAGCGAGGCGAGGTCTGCGCCGTGGCAACCGGCCGGCGCATCGATGATCACAAGATCGGAGTTGCGGGGCACCGGGCGGAACCCCTTCTCGAATCCGGCAACACCGGTAATTTTCGGCTTGTCTGCCGGCCGGCGGCCGAGCCATTCGAGGCTTGAGGCCTGGCGATCGCAGTCGACCAGCGTGACCTTCTCGTCGCGACCGGCGTAGTAGGCGGCGAGACTCGTGGCAATAGTGCTCTTGCCACTGCCACCCTTGGAATTTAAGACCATGATGTGACGCATTAATCGGCTACCCTTGATTTTCTTCGGATTTACGCACCGCCTTTTGCGATGTGCGGCACACCTTAGCGGCCGATTTAAGAAAAGTCCACGCACGGATATGCCCGCTATAATTCCCGGCCGCCTTGCGCACGGATGCCTGCTCAATCAGCCCTCAACCATGCACGTACCGTTCACAAAAATGCACGGCCTCGGCAACGACTTCGTGCTGATCCGTGGTGATGGGCTGGCGCTGCCATCGCCCGATCGCATTCGTACACTTGCTGACCGCCGCCACGGCATCGGCTTCGACCAGTTGTTGTGGCTTGAGGCCGCGCAGCGCGCCGGTGACGACATTCACTACCGGATTTTCAACACCGACGGTAGCGAGGCTGAACAGTGTGGCAACGGCGCGCGGTGCATCGCGCGACTGGTCGCCAAACCGGGGCAGCAGGAAGTCAAGCTCGGTCACCGCACCGGTTCGGTTCATGCCCGGCTGTCGAGCGATGGCACTGTCAGTGTTGAGATGGCCGTGCCGGAATTTGCTCCCCAGCTCGTCCCGTTCCGTGCCGGGCAGCAAGCGCCGCGGTATGCGATCACGGCTGGTGCAGACACCGTCGACATCGGCGTGGTCTCCATGGGCAACCCACACGCCGTGGTCTCGGTTAGTGACGTGGATTTGGCGCCGGTAAATCACTTAGGCCCACTGCTCGAGCGGCATGAGCGCTTTCCGAACCGTGCTAACATCGGTTTCATGCAGGTCGTCGCACGAAACCGCATTCGTCTGCGGGTTTTCGAGCGCGGCGTGGGCGAAACGGCAGCCTGCGGTACGGGCGCCTGTGCGGCAGTAGTCATCGGACGCCTGTGGAGCCTGCTGGACCCGCAGGTCACAGTCGAATTACCCGGCGGTGACCTTCAGATCCGGTGGGAAGGCGCGGGTCTCCCGGTGTGGATGACCGGTGAAGCAGTTACCGCATTCGAGGGATCGGTTCAGATATGAGCACGCTGAAACAGCAGCACGTTACAGACACCGGGCTCACTGAAGATGCCATCGCCGCGTATCTCAAGGCCAATCCCGAATTCTTCGAGCGCCATGGGAGCCTGTTGACCAACCTTCGGCTGCCCCATGACGCCGGCGGCGCGGCCGTGTCGCTGATCGAGCGACAGGTGCTGGTACTCCGTCAGAAAAACCTCAAGCTCGAGCGCAAGCTGAAGGACCTGCTCGATGTCGCGCGCAGCAATGACGCGCTGGCCACCCGTATTCACGCCCTCGCCATGCTGATGCTGGCGGCACCCGACCAGGCTGGCGTTGTGCACGTTCTTGAAGAACAGCTGCGCGTTACCTTCAACGCGGACCAGTCGGTACTGGTGGTGTTCGAGGATCCCGCTGGCGGCGCCGGCGGCGGACGGTTCCTGCGGGTGGTTGGCCGGGACGACCCCGCCATCGCGTCCTTCGGCACCTTCCTGCAATCGAACGCCCCGCGGTGCGGCCAGGTGCGCGACGCACAGCGGGATTACCTGTTCGGGGTCGGCAATATTGAGATCGGCTCCGTCGCCCTCGTGCCGCTGGGGAACAAGTCCGAGCTTGGGTTTCTGGCCATCGGCAGCCGTGATTCCGACCACTTCCACCCGGGCATGAGCATCGATTTCCTTGCCCGGCTTGGCGAACTCGTCAGTTGCGCACTGCGCACGCGAACTTCAGCTCACACCTAGCCAGGCATCTGGCAGAGGCCTCCGCGAATGGATGCGCGGCACTGGCAACCCGCCGAACGCTTCCTCGATCACCTGAAGCTTGAACGGCGCTTGTCCGACAACACGGCGAAAAGCTATCGCCGTGACCTGGTCTGTCTCGCCGAGTTCTGTGACAAGCAGGATATCGCCGCTTTCACCGACCTCCGTTCCCACCACTTACGGCGCTTCGCGGCTGTCAGCCACGCGGGCGGGTTGTCACCCCGAAGCATCCAGCGGCGATTGTCGGGCGCCCGGAGTTTCATGAACTACCTGATCCGCGAGGGCGAGCTGAAAAACAATCCGGGGGCCGACGTTTCAGCGCCCCAGGTGCCCCGTTCGCTGCCCAATACTCTCGACGTGGACCAGATGGCCCAGCTGCTCCAGATCGAAGGCAAAGAACCGGCTACCGTCAGGGATCGGGCCATGCTGGAGTTGTTCTATTCATCGGGCTTGCGCTTGTCCGAACTGGTCGGTCTGGATCTGGGCGCGGTGGACCTGGCCGACGGCACCGTGCGGGTGACCGGCAAGGGCAACAAGACTCGAATTGTGCCCGTGGGGCGACAGGCCCGGGAGCAAATAAGCCACTGGCTGACGATTCGTGTGCAGCTGGCACGGACTGAAGAGACGGCGCTGTTCGTCGGTCCGCGGGGCACCCGCATCAGTCCGCGCACGGTGCAGGCCCGGGTACATTACTGGGCATTGCGGGCCGGCGTACCGCAGCGCGTGTACCCACACCTGTTCAGGCACAGCTTTGCGACCCACCTGCTGGAGTCGAGCAGCGACCTGCGCAGCGTGCAGGAGATGTTGGGCCATGCGGACATCAGCACCACCCAGATCTATACGCACCTGAATTTCCAGCACCTGGCCCAGGTGTACGACACGGCCCATCCGCGGGCGCGGCTGAAAAAGAAGTAGGAGCGCCTTCAGGCGCGACATTGAACCTTGATGTCGATAGCGACGAGATCCTGATCATGCTCGAACTCCCTGCCGACGAGTTGCTGACCACCACCCGCTCTGTGCGCCGACGCCTGGACCTCGACCGGCCGGTTCCCGCCAGTCTGATCCGTGAATGTGTGGAGATCGCCCTGCAGGCTCCGACCGGCGGCAATTCCCAGGGCGCCCACTTCGTCGTTGTTGTCGATGCCGCGAAGCGCGCCGCCATCACCGATCTCTACAGAAAATCCTGGGCGGGATACCGCAAGGCGCAGGGGTCGGTCTACGACCGACACCAGAAAGAAGCACCGGGGCCGCGCAAGGCGCAGCTGGCCCGCGTCGCCGACTCCGCCGATTTCCTCGTGGACAACCTGCACCGCGTGCCGGTGCACGTCATCCCGTGCATCGAGGGCCGGCTTGGTACGATGCCGCCCGGGCCCTTCGCAAACATTGCGATGGCGAGCAGTTATGGGTCGATTTTGCCCGCGGCCTGGAGTTTCATGCTCGCCGCCCGCGCACGGGGCCTCGGTGCCGCGTGGACCACCGCCCACCTCCGCTTCGAGAACGAAGCAGCCGAACTGCTCGGTATCCCCTATGAGCGGGTGTCACAAGTGGCGCTGCTGCCGACGGCGTATTTCACCGGCACGGGTTTCAAGCCAGCACTGCGCCGGCCACTGCCCGATATTCTCCACCTCGACAGCTGGTGAGCACGCCCGTCAACCGGACACCGGGCCGCGCGTTATAGTCACTGTCACCTAAACCGGGAGTTCGTTCATGCGAATGCAGCAAATTCTGATCGCCGTTACGGCCACGGCCGGCCTCTTGTGCAGCCCCCTGCTTGCCCTGGCCGACGACGGCGGCCCGCCGCCCTTGCCGCGCAAGGAATTCTGCAAGGAGAACCCCGGAAAGTGCGACGAGGCGCGGGCGAAACGGCGCGAGTTTTGCGCGACCAACCCGGAGAAATGCGAGCAACAACGAGAACACATGAAGGCCAATCGGGCCGAAATGAAGGCCAAGTGCGACGCAGACCCGGCCAGGTGCGAGCAGATGAAGCAAAAGCGCGCCGAGCGCCGCGAGTTCTGCAAGACCAACCCGGAGAAATGCGAGGCGCAGCGGGAGCAGATGCAGGCCAAGCGGGCCGAGATGCAGGCCAAGTGCAAGTCAGACCCGGCCAAGTGCGAGGACATGAAGCAGGAAGCTCGCAAGAAGCACCAGGACCGGATGGGTGGCCCGCCGCCGTCGGAGTCCAAGTCAAAGTCCAAGCCGGCTGATTAGCGGCCAGGCCTGACGGTCAGCCTACGGACAAACCCGCGCGTGCCGGCACCTAGGCGCGCGGCGACAGGTCAAAATCGGTCATAGTCGATCGCTGGTACCCGCAGGGATCGTGCAGGGAGAAAACCTATGTCCGAAAATCACGACGCAACGGATCCGGTCTCGCGCCGGGAATTCCTCAACACGGCCGCGGCCGGCACCGCCATTGCGGCACTGACCGCCGCCGGGTATACCGCTCCGGTCGGGGCGACGCCGCTCATCGCCGCAGCCTCTGCCAGCAAACTGAAAAACGCGCCCCGGGCGCCGTTTGATTCATTCCGCGACTGGATCGCCGCGCTGGACGCCAACGGCCTTCTGCTGCGCTTCAAGCGCATCGATCAGGACAAGTTCCAGATCCCCGCCGTGTTCTTTCGCGCCACTGATCGATTCACGATGTATGGCGCACCTGCCATGCTGTTTGACGAGGTCAAAATCGAGGGCAAATGGGTCAAGGGCCCGGTCATCATCAACGCCCAGGGCCACTGGAACACGGACGCCATAATCTGGGATCTGCCGATCACGCCCGGCGATCACTACGCCACCTATCGCACGGCCCGCAGTTACCTGCAGGACGTGCTCGTCAAAAATGGCGGGGCGTTTCCGGAAATCCCGCCGGTCGAAATTGCGCGCGACAAGGCCCCGGTCAAGGAAATCGTGCTGAACGGCGACGAAATCGACATCACAAAGTTTGCCTTCGTCAAGACGAACCCGGCCGACGGCGGGCGCTACGTCAATACCGGCTCGCACTTCATGGTGGACCCGGAACTCGGCCCGAACTTCGGCACCTACCGCTGCCAGATCAAGGGACCGCGCAAGCTCGGTATCAACCCGGAACCGAACCAGACCGGCTACAA
>JAQBGF010000173.1:0-2907 GCA_032122615.1 Gammaproteobacteria bacterium
TGTGAAAGGCTCGCCGGGCCGGCTGCCAAGAGCCCAGCCGTAGCACTCGATCCGGTTCAGCACGCCGCCGATGACCGGGAAGCTTGCGCCCTTGACGTTTTCAAAGATGAACGCTTTGCGCTGCTGCTCGAGCTGCTCCATAACCGCCGGCATCTCGAACTTTGCATCCACGGGTCGACTGATACGGACCAGCTCCCCACGTTCCTGCAGGATCCTGACCAGGCCTCTGAAATCGTGCACGGGAGCTCTCCTGCCAACACGGTTAATTCCACCATTGTACGGGGCGGGGCAGGGGCGCCGGCATCCCCGCCAAGACGTGTCCGCAGGCCGGGTGCCTGTTTACTCAGGCAGCGTCATGCAGGCGGTTGAGCCGGGTAGCCGTGTCCGCGGCTGGGGCTCGGCAGGAAGGTGCCCGCCGCCGCTACTATCCTTTGCGTTCCAGGCCCGTGAGGAGCGCGGCGCCATCCGGGCTGCTGATCAGGTACTTCCACGTGCCGTCGGGCTGGCGACGCGCAACCTCGGCCGTAACGCCGCTGAGCTCCATGCCACCGGCCAGCTGCATTGTCCATTCGTTCTGAATCAGTGCGACATCGCCGGATTCGAACGAGATCGCTTTCAAGTACCGGAGCCTGGCCCCGGAGTCGATGTACCCCTTGAGCGCTTCGCGCACCCCGTCGGTACCCGTCGCCGTGCCGTAGCTCGTGGGCATCAGGGCGCCCGGTTCGAACAGGGCAGCGAGACCTGGCAGATCCCCGGTGGCAAAGCGCGACACAAAAAGCTCGCCAAGTTCAGCTGGTTTGAGTGCATTCATGAGTGACTCTTTAGGGAGGTGAAAGGGGCCAACTCGAGCAGAACGATGCAAGTGTGATGCGCCTCAATGATAAGTATTATTAGCAATACGTACACCTTATGTCAAATCAGGTATTGTGTCGCTCCTCAGGTTGTATTACAAATAAGACGTGACGAGGGGGAAGCGTATCGGGTGCAAATCCGGGACGCGCGACAATGGAACCTGCTCTCCACCAAGGCGTTGAGTGAGAAGAGGGTGGAGAGAGCAGGGGATTTCCGGGGGAACCCTTCGGGAAAGTAGTGTTCAGAAGTTCTCAGAAGGATATTCTCGTGATACGAAAAAAAGCACTGTTTGCAGTAACAACGGCAATTCTGGGCGTGTTGGTCACCAGCCATCAGGCGGCCGCGGCAACATTTCCCCTTAACCTGACCAGCGGTGCTACCTTTTCGCCGCAGGGAAGTTCGCCGCTGGACTTTACGGGCACGACGGCAACGTGGTCGTACAATGATCAGGGCACGGGTTCCATCGCCGATGACGTGTTGACCTCGACGGGCTTTTTCAAGGCAAGGATCTTTCTGGGACCGACAACCCTGTACACGTGGACGACTGATAATCTCGTGGTCGGCGCCGGCGCTGCCGGAGCGGCCAGCACCTTCGTCTGCATAGAGGGCACCTTCGGGCCGCTAAATTTCGGCTTCAATTTCTGCCCCCAGTATAGCTTTGGCGTTGACTTCATCGACGATTCGACCTACAGCTACGGCCCCGGGACAGCGTTTTCCCGGACGCTGCTCAACGACGACACGCCGCTAGCCTCGCCACCCCAGACGCTGGCTACCACCTATAGCGGTTTCGTTACCGCCAGCTGGGATGGCACCACACTGGTGATTGGCAACAACACCGCCACAAGTGGTGCGCAACTCACATTGACCGCTCCGCAACCCGATGGTGACGGTGATGGCGTTCCCGACGCATCGGATAACTGCCCCGCGACGGCCAACGCGAATCAGGCGGACACCGACGGCGACCTGCGCGGCAACGCGTGCGACAACTGCCGGCTGGTGGCAAACAACTCCGGTGCTGGCGCCCAGGCCGATTCAGACGCTGATGGTTTCGGCAACCGCTGCGACGGCGACATGAACAACAACGGAGCCACCAACGCCCAGGACACGTCGATCTTCCGCACGCTGCTCGGATCACCCAGTGTGGGCCCGGTCTTCCACAAGGCCGACCTGAACGCCAACGGGGCCGTCAACGCCCAGGACACCTCAATATTCCGGACGCTGCTCGGTGCGCCGCCGGGACCGGGCGCCGGGCCGTAAGCGACTTCGCGATGACTAAACCTGAAACCCGCTTCGGCGGGTTTCTTTTTGGGGGTCCCAATGGAAGCCCCGGCGCCAGGCTTCAACGGTTCAAGTCATCTAAACGGTTCAAGTCATCTAAGTGGTGGGCGTCCATTTTGGCGCGCCGCCGGACAGGACTCGGGACAGCGTCATCTGGTACTCGAATCTGTCGGGCCGGTAGTATGACTCGAAGTACTCGATGGGCGCGCCCTGGCGATCTCGCGTGAGCCGTTTCATGTGGATGAGCGGTGAGCCCACTGGTACCTTGAGCGCCTTTGCAACCTCGGCATCGGCGGCCTTGGCCGAGAGCGACTGCTCCGCCATGGCCGGGGTGATCCCCGCCAATTCCAGCGTCATCAGCAAGGGTTGGTTGCCCAGGCGGTCCTTCCGAAAATGACGCGCCGAAGCTTCAGGTAGGTAACTCAACAGGTATGAAAACGGCTCCCGGCCCATGTGGCGCACGCGAACGATGAGCAACGCCATAGAACCGAACATCGGCTCACGCGTCCGGAGAGTCGACGGTGTGGTCACACGCTCAAAGCGGAGCAATCGAGCCTTGGTTGTTTGCCCCAGGGTAGTCAGGTTTTCATAAAGGCCGCTGATGTTGGCTCGGGAAGAGTCTTTTGCCGAGGTGATAATCGGGAAGGTGCCGCTACCGCGGACGCGGCGAATCAGTCCCTCCCGCTCTATTTCTGCGAGCGCGTGACGAATGGTCACGCGCGACAGGCCAAACTCCTGCATCAGGTCCTGCTCCGTGGGCAAAGGGCGTTCGGGCAG
>JAQBGF010000174.1:0-21129 GCA_032122615.1 Gammaproteobacteria bacterium
CGGGGTTGGCGCGGCTCCCGCCGCGACCCTACGCTTCTCCGCAGGCGCGGCTGGTGGCGGGACAGATCTGGGCCCGCCCTCCGCGGGTCTGCCCGACCGGCGGCCAAGACCGGTCCCGCCACCTGCCGCGTCACTACGGAGTCCGTTGTCGCGCCTGAAGGCGCTCCTACCCGGCGTCGGCGATCTTGAGAATCCGGACGCGCTGCGAGTACTCCTCGCTCAGGTCGCGCCAGCCGGTGATTCCCGCCGGTGCCAGGATCGGTTGACCGTCCATGAAGTCCAGCAGACCTTCCCGGCGCGCCATGGCATCGTCGTAGCCGAGCTGAATCAGCTCGCGCGTGTAGCCGGATTCGAACAGCAGGTAACTCAATAACTGGCTGCCCTCGTAGTTCAGGGCGCCAAGCCCGCTCATCAGCATCCGGACAGGCCTCGGCATCTCTTGCACGTGGCGAGACGCAATGGCGCGGAAGTCCCGGCTGGGCAGCATGATGAATGCGTCTGTGTGATGCAATTCGCCGAATTCACCCTCGAGCGATCGACCGGGCATGCTCTCGAGGATGAGATTAATGCGAATCAGGCTCTCAAGGTCGGATGACAGGCCGTCCATGAACAGTGCATCGAGTATGTAACCGGCAATACGGCCGAAACTCGGGTGCGACACTTTTTCGTCAGTGCCCGGGAGCGGTTCCGGCGCCTCGCTGCGCACGCCGATGACGAGCAGGCGCCGGGCGCCCAGGTGGAGTGCGGGCGAAAGCGGCGTAGCCTGACGCATGGCGCCATCGCCGAAAAACTCCTGGCCGATCTGCACCGGTGAAAAAATCATCGGCACCGCAACACTGGCCAACAGGTGCTCAAGCAGGATGCGCGTCGGCCGGCCCTTGCGCCGCACCCGATCCCAGGGCTGGTGATCCGGCGTGCCCTGGTAAAAGGTGACCGAGCGGGCAGAATCGTAGCCGGCGGCGGTGATGGCCAGCGCCTCAAGATAGCCTTTATCGATGGCGTGCTGGATCGAATCGAAGTTAATCCGCCCGCGAAGCAGCGCCCACAACGGGTCGTTGTCCAGCAGGGCCTTCGGGTTGCGCTTGCCGAGCCCGCCCAGCACTAACGCCGCAAACCAGTGCAGGCTGCTCTTCAGCATGGTGGCGGCGTCTGCGCGAAAGACCTGACTCGAATGAAAGTTAGCCCAGACCCGCTCAAGGTCCGTCACTGCGGTACGGAAGGATCGGGCCCGCGACGCGAGTACCGCGACGCTGACAGCGCCGGCCGACGTTCCGCTGAGCACGGCAAAGGGATTCGGCGTGCGCCGCGGCAGCATCTCGGCCAGCGCCTTCAGGACACCAACCTGGTATGCACCCCGGGCGCCCCCGCCCGGCAAGACCAGGCCGATCTTCTTGTCCAGCCAGCCCGGCCCGCTGGTTTCTCGGTGATCTAGAGTCATGCTCCGTGCTCTCCCGGAGCACATTCCGATCCCACGCCCGGAATCTTAAGCACAGGCGAATCGCGATCACAAGGAATCCGACCCCGATGCTATCCTCCCCTCCGTCCCCAGGGGAGGCAACCAACATGATGCGTGCAACAGTTCTCATTGCCGGCGTGACACTGGTCATCGGCCTTGGCTACACCTGGCTGAATTCGGCCCGGGCTGCCCAGCCAACTCCGGGCCAGGATGCCCCCGCCTTCCGCCTGCAGGACCAGGACGGCAAGTGGCAGGCGCTCAGTGATTTCAGCGGCCGGTGGGTAGCGGTGTACTTCTACCCGAAGGCGGATACCCCGGGCTGTACGAAGGAAGCCTGTGAGTTTCGCGACAACATCTTCGCCTTCGAGGAGATCGGCGCGGCCGTCATCGGCGTCAGCATCGATGCCATCAAGGACCAGAAGGCGTTTGCCGAGAAGTACAGCCTGCCGTTTCCCCTGCTGGCAGACATCGATGGTAAAACTGCAGAAGCCTACGGAGTGCTGAAAAATCTCGGCATCATGAAAATCGCCAGTCGGCAGTCATTCCTCATCGGCCCGGATGGGAAGATTGCGAAGCACTACGAAAAGGTGGACCCGAAGACCCACTCAAAAGAGGTACTGGCGGACCTGAAGGCGCTGGGCGCGGGCAAACCGGCCGGCTGACGCGAGCCCTTGAGGGTTCAGGCCTGAGGGTTCAGGCCTAAGGGTTCAGGCCTGAGGGTTCACGCCTCGGGGTTCAGCCTCAGGCTTAAGCCCGGGTTCGACTCCCGTGAAGCGCTCCAGCTGGCGGCTGATTTCTGCCTGACGCCAAACCGGCACGGACACGGAATCAATGTCGGCCGGATAACCAACGCTGTTGTTGAGTATTTCCGCCAGCGTCCGGCGCTCATCCGCGGGAAGGGCCAGCAAGGCGCGAAGATCGATTTCCACGGGCCGAATCTACACCTGGATTGACTGCCGGGCACAGCGGAAAATCCCGTGATTTTCGCCAGTTACGCCCCTCTGACCGCAACCCCGCCCGTCGCCTGCCGGCGACCAAGCCACCAGCCGTTCAGCGCCCACGCCACGGCGAGAACCGCCCCGAGCAGCGCGACGCCAACATTGGAGAGGCCGCCGGCTTCCAGGGCGCCCTTGACCTGGGCGGACAGCGCATCGCCGCCGCGATACACGGGCACGTCGATCAGGTTCTTGGCCTTGTACTTGGTCTCGGTGTCCACGAGGCTGAAGAGCATCTCCCGCCCGGGACGGATAAAGGCGTATTCGCCCACTCGCCGGGCGACGAACACCACGGCCAGCACGGTGAAGGTGTTCACGGCCGCCAGCCCCAGGAATCCACCCACCATGACCATGGGCACTACCGTCAACAACACGACGACACCCAGCTTCGATGCCACCCGGCCAGTGATGAACAGCTGCAGCAGCACCGTGAGCCCCTGCACGATGTAATCCAGCCGCGCGAACACCTGCGTGCGCTGCTCGTTGTCCGTGAAGGTTTCGCTAACCAGGCGCAGTTGCTCGAAATACAGGAAGGTATTAACCGACGCCAGCAGGATGACGAACAGTGAAATGCCGAGCAGGTAAGGCGACTTCAGCACCAGGCTGAACCCGGAGAACGGGTTGCCGCCCATCGGCCGGTCGGGCGCCCGCGGTGCGGCGGGGTCCGATGGCATGCGGGCCCCCACACGAAGCAGTTGGCGCTGGCAGAAAATGGCGACGACAAACAACCCGGCACCCATGTAAAGCACGCCGGGATTGCCAATCCACGTCACCGTGATGTCGGTCAGCAAGGGGCCAACGAGCGCGCCGGTAGTGCCGCCCGCGGCAATGACACCAAACAGCCGCCGCGTCTGGTTGGCGTCAAACAACTCCAGCAGGAAGCTCCAGAACACGGATACGATGAACAGGTTGAGGACGCTGATCCAGACGTAGAAGAACTGCGCCACAGCCAGGTTGCCCTCGTCGGTGGCGAGCATGACGCCGACACCGGCCAGCGAGAGCGCCACCACGCCATAGATCCAGGGCAAAAAGTCACTACGCCGGAACTTTGTGCACGCCCAGCCGTACAAGGGCACGACGGCCAGCGACACGATCCAGGTCACGACGTAAAGATCGGTAACCCGCTCGGAACCCAGGATGGTACCGACCGTCTCGCGCACCGGCCGAACCGCGAAGTACCCGCCGAGGACACAGAAAAAGAGCAGGAAGGCCGTGACCACCACCGGAATTTCCTCCGGTTCGATCTTTGCGGCCTTGCCGAGCAGCCGGCCGAGCCCGGCTGAACCGGAGCTGATCATGGCTGTGGCTCGTCGGCAGCGAGTTTGCCAAACAGGCCGTCCCAGTCGGTGACTGGCGGCGTTTCGGCCCCATAGAGTTCAAAGGTGCGGTTGCGGGCAGCGGCAGACTTCAGCGCCGCGACGCAGACCCGGGCCACATCAGCCCGGGGAACCACGCCGGTGCCCTTATCGCCCTGTTCAAGCCGGACGCCTGACTGCCCACCGGGCTTGTCCGTGAGGCCGCCGGGCCGGACGATGGTGTAGGGAACGCCGCTCGCGCGAACGGCCTCCTCGCCCTTGCCCTTCCAGATCAGGACATTGTCGAACACGCGGTTGAGGACATGATCTTTCTGCGTGACACCGGCTGAAGAAACGACGACCAGCTGTTCCACTTTCGCGACGGCCGCCGCCTCTGCCAGGTTACGCACACCCTGGTAGTCCACAAACTCGGGACCATTCCCCGGTTCCTTGGGGGCGCCGCCGATCGCCGAGATTGCGTAGCGGACGCCCTGCATGGCGACATCAAGCGTCGGACGCTGACGCACGTCGCCGATGGCGTATTCAACGCCATCACCCATGGCAGGTCGCGCGCTGTCGGCATCGCGCACCAGCGCCCGCACCCGGAATCCCGCGGCAGTCAGTTCGTGCACAACCTGCTGGCCCGTGCGCCCGCTGGCGCCTGCCACCAGCACGAGGTCGCCGGAGGCGTCTGCCGACTGATTACTAACGACGAGCAGCAGGACTGCTGCCCAGGTCCAGATCGTTGAAATTTTCCGCATGACTGAAGTGCCCTGACCGAATGCCGCGGGCAGTATAGCCGCAGTCGACGACTCAGGAATCCTGGGTGACCGCGAGGATCTGCATGGAGTTGGTCTTGCCGGCAACGCCCGACAGCTCACCCTTGGTGACGATGACGAGGTCGCCCACACGGACATGTCCCTTCGAGAGAAGCAGAGTGAACACTTCCTGGTGAATGCGCGCGATGTCCGTGTGGGTGATGTCGAACGCGACAGGGTAAACGCCGCGGTACATCACGACACGGCGGCGCGTCCCCTCGTGACGCGTGAAGGCGAAGATCGGAATATCTGAGCGAATACGGGACATCCACAGCGGTGTGGAGCCGGACTCGGTCAGGGCGATGATGGCTGTCACCGGGAGGTGATCGGCGGTGTAGAGGTGATTGGCGGTGTACATGGCGGCCATCGCGATGGACTCGTCTACCGCATGAAAGTGATCCTCGTTGCGGTGACTTGGCCGGCCAAGCGTCAGGTAGTAGGCCTCGGCGCCTACGCACACGTCGGCCATCGTCGAGACGGCCCGCACGGGATAGTCACCCACGGCCGTTTCAGCGGACAGCATCACGGCATCGGTGCCGTCGAGAACGGCATTGGCGATATCGGAGACTTCGGCCCGGGTCGGTACCTGGCTGTGAATCATGGACTCCAGCATCTGCGTGGCAGTAATGGCCACCTTGTGCCGATTCCGGGTCATTTTCAGGATCTTCTTCTGCAGGCCGGTCAGGCGCGCGTATCCCATCTCCACACCAAGATCACCGCGCGCCACCATGACGGCATCCGACGCGTCGATGATGCTTTCGAGATTGGCGATGGCCTCGGTCCGTTCGATCTTGGCCACCAGCAGCGCGGTGCCGCCCGCTTCCCGCAGCAATGCCCGGGTCTCGTGCAAGTCATCCGCGCAACTGACAAAGGAAACCGCGAGCCAGTCCACACCAAGCGCCGCTGCCCGCCGGACGTCTTCCCGGTCCTTGTCCGTCAGGGCCGGTGCAGACATGCCGCCGCCCTGCTTATTGATGCCCTTGTTGTCCGCGAGCCTGCCGCCCTGCGTGACGATGCAGTGGATCTCCGTGCCGGTCACGCGCTCAACGGTCAGGGTGATGAACCCGTCGTCCAGCAGGAGGACATCGCCCTTCCCGACATCCTTGCTCAGCGTCGGGTAGGCCACGCCAACGCCCTCTATGGAACCCGCGTCCGGGTCCAGATCGGGGTCGAGAATGAAGTGCTGGCCGTCTTCCAGCTGCACAGACCCGTCGCGAAAGCGCTGGATGCGGATCTTCGGCCCCTGCAGGTCCCCGAGCACGGCAATGTACTTGCCAGCCCGTTCCGCCACTTCGCGGACCATGCGGACGCGGCGCTCACGATCACCGGCTTTGCCGTGCGAAAAATTGACGCGAACCACGTCGGCGCCCGCGGCGATCAGTTTCCCGAGCGTATCGGGATTGTCCGTGGCGGGACCCAGCGTGGCAATGATCTTCGTCCTGCGCATGACGAAATGCACCACCGACACAACAACAACAGGGCGGCATTATCACACAAGGATTACCGTGGCGAGGATTTCATGGAACAAGGACGATGCGCAGATCGTTGACGTTGGTGCGTGTCGGTCCGGTGATCACCAGGTCGTCGAGGCCGGCAAAAAAATCGTAGCTGCGTTGCGCTGCCAGCTCTGCCGCCGCATCCTGGCGACCCTCGGCTGCCCGCATGAGCGAATCCGGCGTGAGCAGGGCGCCCGCGTTATCGCCCGTCCCGTCGATGCCGTCCGTGTCGGCCGCCAGGGCGTCGACGCCTGCATCCTTTCCCAGGGCCAGCGCCAGTGCGAGCAGGTACTCGCCGTTGCGGCCTCCCCGCCCATCAGCGTGCCTCACCGTTACGGTCGTCTCACCACCGGAGATGACGACGGCGCGCTGTCGGCGCGCCCGAAGGTTGCGGATCAGCGCGGCGTCATCCCGCGCCACATCCCGGGCAGGGCCTCGGACGTCCGGGATCACGTACGGGGACCAGCCTTCAGCCTCGGCGGCGCGCGCCACCGCCGACAAGGCGGTGGCCGAGTTGGCGACGATCCGGGCGGTGACAGGCGGAAAAGCGTCTGGCCGGGCAGCGGACCTTGCACTACCAGCGTGTGCCGGTTCCTCCAGCACACGCGCGACAGCAGGCGCCAGCACGATCCCGTACCGGGTCACGATGGCCCGCGCCTCGGCCAATGTCCCCGGATCCGGGGACACCGGCCCTGAGCCGATGTCGGCGATAGCGTTACCTGGCACGTCGGAGATCGCGAACAACAGGATTTCGCCTGCCCCGACCTGGCGAGCGAGTCCACCGCCCTTGACTGTCGAGAGCTTGCGCCGGACCGTGTTTATCTCGGCGATGCTGGCCCCGGAAGCGAGCAAGCTCCGCGTAACGTTCTGTTTGTCGGCCAGGGTGACGCCCGGTACGGGCTGCACCAGCAACGCAGAGGCGCCCCCCGAGAGCAGCACGATGCAACGATCAGCCGGACGGCAGTCGCGCGCAAGTTCAAGCAGCCGCGATCCGGCGGCAACGCTCGCGTCGTCAGGAACAGGATGGCCCGCTTCGAGAATCTCGATGCCCGGTGCCTGCTCGCCGTGCGCAAGACCATGACCGTAGCGGGTTACGACAGTGCCCCAAAGCGGACCGAGCCCGTGAGCGGCGTGATGGGCCGCGACCGTCGCCGCCATGCGGGCAGCCGCCTTGCCGGCGCCCAGCACCAGCGTGCGGCCGGCGGGCGGCGTGACGGGTAGAAACGGTGGCAGGCAATTCGCGGGATCAGCCGCGGCGACACCGGCGCGAAACAGCCGGATCAGCAGCTCACTTTCGGGGCCGCGCACGGGGTTTTTTGAGACCGGCCGCTGCTCGCTCCGCCAGCACGGCGACGGCCGGCAACACCGTGCCATCCAGGCACTCAAGGAACGCGCCGCCGCCCGTCGAGATGTAGGACACCTGACTGGTGAGCCGGTACTTCTCGAGCGCCGCCAGCGTGTCGCCGCCGCCAGCCACGCTGAAGGCGTTCGACTTTGCCACCGCCTGGGCGATCCGCTTCGTTCCGCGCCCGAATTTGTCGATCTCGAACACCCCGACAGGGCCATTCCAGATCACCGTCCCGGCAC
The DNA here is from genome assembly GCA_032122615.1 of Gammaproteobacteria bacterium. Lineage (GTDB taxonomy): Bacteria > Pseudomonadota > Gammaproteobacteria > Steroidobacterales > SHZI01. Next base: position 7,648 of record JAQBGF010000174.1, read on the forward strand.
GCGCGATCAGCTTTGCGTAGCGTTCGGCCGTCTCTGGACCAATATCGACAATCACTTCGTTCGCTCCCACCATGTTGACGTGGCGGGTGGTCGCGACGGCCTTGGGCGATATGCTTTTGGCCACCACCACGTCCGATGGAAGCGGCACGGTGGCCCGAAAGCCCCTTCCAGCCAGGCGCCGGGCCTCGACAAGCAGGCTCTTCTCGTAAAGTGACTTGCCGACTGGATGTCCGGCCGCAGCAATGAAGGTATTGGCAATGCCACCGCCGACAATCAACTGATCCACCTGCCACGCCAGTGACCTCAGCACCGTGAGCTTGGTGGAGACCTTCGAGCCGCCAATGATCGCGACCACGGGTCGCGCCGGATTGCGCATCACCCGGTCGATCGCTTCAAGCTCCGAAATCAATAGCGGTCCGGCACATGCCACCGGCGCGTACTTCGCGACGCCGTGGGTGCTGGCCTCCTCGCGGTGGGCGGTGCCAAACGCGTCCATTACGAAGATGTCGCACAGTTTCGCCATCTTGCGGGCGAGGGCCGACGAGTTCTTCTTCTCGCCCGCGTTGAAACGCACGTTCTCGCAAAGTGCCACCTCGCCACCGGCAATTTCGAAGCCATGCAGCCACTCGCGCACGAGCGGCACTGGCTTGCCCAGCAATTCCGCCAGCCGCCGGGCTACCGGCCGCAGGGAGAATTCAGATTCGAAGACGCCCTCCTTCGGGCGCCCCAGATGCGACAGCAGGATCACGGCCGCCCCTCGATCCAGCGCCAGACGGATCGTCGGCAGGGCCGCGAGGATCCGCGCCTCGCTGGTCACGCGGCCGTTTTTCACCGGCACGTTGAAGTCGACCCGGATGAGCACCCGCTTGCCGGCGAGGCTCAAATCAGCCATTCGCAGGACGTTTGTCGTCATTTGGCGTTGATGAGCGCGAGGGTGGTGTCGAGCATGCGGTTGGAGAAACCCCACTCGTTGTCGTACCAGCTCAACACCTTGACGAGCGTTCCACCGCCAACCCGGGTCTGCGTGGCATCGAAAATTGAACTCCGGGCATCGTGGTTGAAGTCCACCGACACCAGTGGCTCGGTGTTGTAGCCGAGAATGTCCTTCAACTCCCCCTCGGAAGCTGCCTTCAGAATGCCGTTGACCTCGTCCACCGACGTGGCTCGCCCCGCGGTGAACGTCAGATCAACCACGGACACATTGATGGTCGGCACGCGCATGGCGAAGCCGTCGAGCTTGCCGTTCAGCTCCGGAAGCACGAGCCCGACAGCGGCCGCAGCACCTGTCTTGGTCGGAATCATCGACTGGGTGGCCGAACGGGCCCGGCGCAGGTCCGAGTGATAGACGTCGGTCAGCACCTGGTCGTTGGTGTACGCATGAATCGTAGTCATCAGGCCCTGCACCAGGCCCAGCTTCTCATGCAGGGGCTTCACGAGCGGTGCCAGGCAGTTGGTCGTGCACGAGGCATTGGAGATGACCGTGTGGGCCGCCCTGAGCGACTTGTGATTGACGCCGTAAACAATCGTCGCGTCTACATCCTTGCCGCCGGGCGCGGAAAGAACCACCTTCTTTGCGCCGGCCTTCAGGTGAGCGGACGCCTTCTCCTTGCTGTTAAACAGGCCGGTGCACTCCAGCACGACATCCACGCCGAGCTCGCCCCAGGGCAATTCGGCGGGATTGCGCTTGGCCAGCACCCGGATCCGGTCACCATTCACCAACATGTGATCGCCGTCGACCACGACAGTTCCCGGAAACTTGCCGTGGGTGGTGTCGTGGCGCGTGAGATGCGCATTGGTGTTCGCGTCACCCAGGTCGTTGATGGCGACGATCGAGATTTCGCCGGTGCGCTTCGCCTCGTAGAGGGCGCGCAGAATATTCCGGCCAATTCGGCCGTAGCCATTGATGGCAACTTTGACAGGCATCCGAACGACTCCTTGATTATGATTATTGCGCGCTGACTAATTCCAGCGCTGCCTTCACAACGCGCTCCGGGGTAAACCCGAAGTGCAGAAACAGATCCCTGGCCGGTGCTGACTTGCCGAAGGTATCGAGACCGATGATACGACCCGCCGGGCCAACCCACCGATGCCAGGTCTCGGTTACCCCGGCTTCGATGGCAATCCGGCGAGTCACCGCAGCGGGCAGCACCGCCTCCCGCCAGGCGGCATCCTGCGCCGCAAACACCGTCGGGCAGGGCATGGAAACCACGCGCACACCATGACCCTGCGCGGTGAGCGTCTCGGCAGCGGCAACCGCCAAGGCGACTTCCGAACCGGTGGCGATCAGGATCAGGTCTACTTTGCCCGCATCCCGGAGGATGTAGCCACCGCGCCGGATTGCCGCGATCTGCCCGGCGTCCCGCGGCTGCGCGGGCAAGGCCTGGCGGGTCAGCACCAGGCTGCTGGGAGCTTTGGACCGCTCGATGGCGTCCTGCCAGGCTACGGCGGTTTCGACGGCGTCGCAGGGCCGCCAGACCCACATGTTGGGAATGAGCCGCAGGCTCGCCGTGTGTTCGACGGCCTGGTGGGTCGGTCCGTCTTCACCAAGACCGATCGAATCGTGGGTAAACACAAAGATGGCGCGGAGTTCCATCAAGGCGGCCATGCGCAGCGCGTTGCGGGAGTAGTCAGAAAAGGTCAGGAAGGTCCCGCCAAACGGAATAAGGCCGCCGTGCGCTGCGATGCCGTTCATCGCGGCCGACATGCCGAACTCGCGGACGCCCCAGGAAATGTAGTTCCCGGCAACGCTGGACGGCTTGATCGTCACCGCGGCCTTCGTACGGGTGAGGTTCGAACCTGTCAGGTCCGCGGAACCACCGAACAACTCGGGCAATGCGGGCGCGAATGCGTTCAGGGCATCTTCCGACGACTTGCGCGTGGCCTTCGCGCCGGTTTCCGCCACAATCTTTGCCAGTGCGGTCTTCGCGTGGCCTGGCCAGGTGGCTGGAAGGTCCCCGGCCATGCGCCGACTGAATTCCGCGGCCAGGTCCGGGTAATCGCTTGCGTAGGCAGCGAACAGCTCCCGCCACTCCTTTTCAAGGGCTGCGCCCCGGGCCAGCGCGTCCCAGCCAGAGCGAATGGCCTCAGGCACTTCGAAAGGTGGCGCCGTCCAGCCCAGTTGCTTGCGGGCGGCGGCAGCTTCATCGGGGCCCAGCGCCTCGCCGTGCACCTTCTCTGTGCCCTGCTTGTTGGGCGCACCCCAGCCGATAACGGTCTTGCAGCAAATCAGCGATGGCCGTGCGGTTTCCGCGCGAGCCGCCTCGATTGCCTTGCGCACGGCCTGCGCATCGTGGCCATCCACATCCGCAATGACGTGCCAGCCATAAGCGCGGAAGCGGCCCGGCGTGTCGTCGGTGAACCAGTTGCGCACGTGACCGTCGATCGAAATGCCGTTGTCGTCGTACAGGCAAATCAGCTTGCCGAGGCCAAGCGTGCCGGCCAGCGAGCAGGCCTCGTGCGAAATGCCCTCCATCAGGCAGCCGTCACCGAGAAACACCCAGGTGTGGTGGTCCACGACCGGAAAGCCGGGCTTGTTGAACTCGGCGGCCAGCAGCTTCTCCGCAAGTGCCATCCCGACCGCGTTCGCCAAACCCTGGCCCAGCGGCCCGGTAGTGGTCTCGATGCCGATACGCAGGTCTCGCTCCGGGTGACCTGCGGTGTGGGAACCCAATTGCCTGAATCGCCGGATCTCGTCGAGGGACAGCGGGTACCCGGTGAGGTTCAGGAGCGCATAAAGAAGCATCGAGCCGTGGCCGTTCGAGAGCACGAAGCGGTCCCGGTCGGGCCACGCCGGGTTGGCGGGATTGTGGCGGTGAAAATCGTTCCAGAGCACTTCGGCGATGTCGGCCATGCCCATGGGCATGCCCGGGTGGCCGGACTTGGCCTGCTCGACGGCGTCTAAGGACAGAACGCGGATGGCATTGGCGAGTTTCCGGCGTTCAACGGCCGGGCGGGACGTCCGCATTGTGGTCAGCATGGCACCCCCAACGCTCCGGGACGAGTGATGAGGAATGCTCTCGAAAGCCCGCAGCGGGCGCGCATTGTCGCGTAACGGTGCAATAGCCGCAACGGTTTTGGGTCCCGCGACTTATGTCACCGGCAACTTCGCGAGCGCAATTCCCGACGATCAGCGTCTATAATCGCCGGCCCTGACAACTACCACCGGACAGTCCATGACTAACCGCACGCTCTTTACCTCGGAATCCGTCTCCGAGGGTCACCCGGACAAGATGGCAGACCAGATTTCGGACGCCGTGCTGGATGCAATCCTGACCCAGGACCCCGAATCACGCGTCGCCTGTGAAACCCTGATCAAGACCGGCTTCGTGCTGGTTTCCGGCGAAATCAGCACCACTGCATGGGTCGATCTTGAAGCTCTCGTGCGCAAGGTCGTCTGTGACATTGGCTACGACCACTCGGACAAGGGCTTCGACGGCAATTCCTGCGGCGTACTGAACGCCATTGGCAAGCAGTCTGCACATATCGCCCAGGGTGTATCGCGGAAGCAGAAGCGGGCTCAGGGCGCGGGCGACCAGGGAATGATGTTCGGTTACGCCGCAAAGGAAACCGATGTGCTGATGCCGCTGCCGATCACCCTGGCGCACCGGCTCGTAAAGCGGCAGTCGGACGTGCGCCGCAAGGGCAAGCTCAAGTGGCTGCGCCCGGACGCCAAGAGCCAGGTCACGGTGGTGTACGAAGACAACAAACCCGTGGGCCTCGATGCCGTGGTGCTGTCGACGCAGCATGCCCCAGACGTCAAGCAGAAGGACCTTCGCGAGGCGGTCATCGAGGAGATCCTGAAGCCGGTGATTGGCAAGAAGTGGTTCGCGTCGCTGAAGAACAACAAGATTCACATCAACCCGACCGGCGCCTTCGTCATTGGCGGACCAATGGGCGACTGCGGCCTCACTGGCCGCAAGATCATTGTCGATACCTACGGCGGCATGGCCCGCCACGGTGGCGGCGCCTTCTCCGGCAAGGATCCGACCAAGGTCGACCGGTCGGCTACGTATGCCGCGCGTTACGTCGCCAAGAACATCGTTGCCGCCGGCATCGCGGACCGTTGCGAGGTGCAGGTTTCCTACGCCATCGGCGTTGCGGAACCAACGTCGGTCAGCGTGGATACGTTTGGCACCAGCGCGGTCAACCCGGAGCGGATTACACAACTGGTTCGCAAGCACTTCGATCTGACGCCTTATGGCATCCGGGAAATGCTGGACCTGCACCGGCCCATCTACCAGGCGACGGCGGCCTATGGCCACTTTGGCCGTGAAGAACCAAACTTTACGTGGGAACGAACTGACAAGGCACAAGCGCTGCAGCGGGATGCCCGCAGCAAGCGCTGATCGCGCCATCCCTGATTGACTTACAAGCCTGAATCCTTAAGGACCTGAACAAGATGAGCACCAACCCCGTTTTCGCTGGCACGGACGATTTTCGAGTTGCCGATCTGAAACTCGCCGATTGGGGCCGCAAGGAAATCGCGATCGCCGAGACCGAGATGCCCGGCCTGGTTGCCGTTCGCGAGGAGTTCGGCAAGACCCGGCCCCTGAAGGGCGCGCGCATCGCCGGCTGTCTGCACATGACGATCCAGACCGCCGTGCTGATCGAGACGCTGGTCAAACTCGGCGCGGAGGTGCGCTGGTCGTCGTGCAATATCTTCTCGACCCAGGATCACGCCGCCTCGGCAATCGCTGCCTCCGGCGTTCCGGTTTTTGCCTGGAAGGGCGAGACCGAGGAAGAGTACTGGTGGTGCGTCGAGCAAACCATTCGGGGCCCCAACGGCTGGGTTCCCAACATGATTCTGGATGATGGCGGCGACCTCACGGCGATCATGCACGACAAGTACCCGGAGATCATGCAAGACGTTCGGGGAATTTCCGAGGAAACCACCACGGGCGTTGCACGGCTCTACGAAATGGCCAAGAACGGCAGCCTCAAGTGCCCGGCGATAAACGTGAATGACTCGGTCACGAAGTCGAAGTTTGACAACCTCTATGGCTGCCGCGAGTCGCTTGTCGACGGGATCAAGCGGGCCACTGACGTGATGATAGCCGGCAAGATCGCGGTGGTTGCGGGCTATGGCGACGTCGGCAAGGGCTGCGCACAGTCGCTTCGCGGCCTCGGCGCCACGGTGTGGGTCACGGAGATCGATCCGATCAATGCCCTGCAGGCGGCAATGGAAGGCTATCGCGTCGTCACGATGGACCAGGTCTGTGACAAGGCCGACATCTTCGTCAGCGCCACCGGCAATTTCGGCGTGATCAACTACGATCACATGGCGAAGATGAAGAACCAGTCAATCGTCTGCAACATCGGCCACTTCGACAGCGAGATCGACGTGGCGGGCCTGCGCAAGCTGAAGTGGGAAAACATCAAGCCCCAGGTCGATCACATCATCTTTCCGGACGGCAAGCGGATCATCCTGCTGGCCGAAGGCCGCCTCGTTAATCTCGGCTGCGGCACAGGCCACCCGAGCTTCGTCATGTCCAACTCCTTCACCAACCAGGTCCTCGCCCAGATCGACCTCTGGCAGAACCCGACGAAGTACGAAAAGAAGGTCTACGTGCTACCGAAGCACCTCGACGAGAAGGTTGCCCGGCTGCACCTGAAGAAAATTGGCGTCGAGCTGACCACGCTCACGGCCAAGCAGGCCGAGTACCTCCGCGTTCCCGTCGAGGGCCCCTACAAGCCGGAGCACTATCGCTACTAGATCGTGAAGGCTCGTGGCTGCGCTGACCGAACGGCCGGCAGCCCGCTGCAACTCCGACGCTGCAGCGGGCACACGCCGGAAATCTTTTCCGGCGCTCACCGTGTACTCACGGTAGCGGAAAAGATTTCCGGCGGGGGACCGCGGGCTACGGAGTACAGAGTCGCGCCTGAAGGCGCTCCTACGGGGTGACCAATGACAACGCGCGACCCCAATCTCCCGAAGTCGACCGTCCCCGGCCTCATCCCCACGCTCAACAACACGGGCTGGATGACTGAATCTCTCGATGACTACTCCCGGGCCTTCACGGAATACGCCGGCAGCATCCAGGCCGAGTGCCTTGATATCGGTTGTGCGTACGGCGTCGCCACCCTGCCCGCGCTCGCGAATGGCGCGCGGGTCCTGGCTTGCGACCTGGAGCCGAGACACCTCGAAATTTTGGCGCAACGGGTGCCACCCGGCGACCGCGCCAGGTATCGCAGTCAACCCGGTGCCATGCCAGATGTGGATTTTCCAGAGGCGAGCTTCGGCGCCATTCTTTGCGCCCGGGCGCTGCACTTCCTGCGCGGCCGCGACATCGAAGCCACCGTCCGCAAGATGCACGACTGGCTAACCCCCAACGGACGCATTTTCCTGATTGCCGACAGCCCCTACGTCGGGCCGTGGTGGAAGCTGGCGCCGGAGTACGAACGACGCAAGCGCGAGGGCTGCCCCTGGCCGGGCTTTGTGCAGGACTATGCCGCCCTGCTCCCGCCGGGCAGCGAGGCATCGGAACACCCGGGCTTTATCCACCCGCTGGATCCCGACATTCTCAGTCGGGTCGCGGCCCAAGCCGGGTTTGAGATACTCGAAGCGGGATTCCTGCGAAAAGGCGGCCCGAGCGGAACTGGTCGTGAACACGCCGGTTTAATTGCCCGTAGACCCGGCGCATAACGCGACCCTTTTCGCATTATCCGAGCCCGCGTGGCCGGCCACCACGATGTCTGCGAACCCGGTACGCCGCCCGGCCCGGACCACGGCTATAGTTCCGCCGTGGCCAACTCGTTGCGCATCCTGCACATCACTGATCCGCATCTGCACGGGCATCGCGAGGCGCGGATGCGCGGCGTCAACACGGACGACACCCTGGTGGCCACCTTAAAGCAGGCGCTTGGCGATCCGCGCCGGCCCGACGTGATTCTGGCCACTGGCGACATCGTGCAGGACGAGACGCGCGCCGGCTATGAACGCTTCCGGGACCTCACGGGAAACCTCGGTCTACCCGTTTATTGCCTACCAGGCAACCACGACTCGCCCACGATCATGCGCGAGGTATTGGCCGGGAAGCCCTTCCAGTACTGCGGATTCGCGCAGCACGCAGGCTGGTCGCTCGTGATGCTCAACACTTATGCCAGCAACGACGACGGTGGGCACCTGGCGCCGCAGGAACTGGCGTTTCTTGACCAAACGCTGACTGCCAGTAACTCAGATCATTGCCTGATCGCCATGCACCACCAACCGGTGCCAATGGGCAGCCGGTGGCTGGATAGCGTGGCGCTGCGCAATGCAGATGAGTTCCTGGCGATCTGCGACCGGCATAGCCACGTACGCGGAATCGTCTGGGGCCACGTCCACCAGGTCTCGGACCGGGAACGGAACGGAGTCCGGCTGATGAGTACACCATCCACCTGCGCCCAGTTCACGCCCGCGTCCGACAAATTCGCCCTGGATACCCGCCCGCCCGGTTACCGGTGGATTGATCTCCACGCAGATGGCAGCATCGACACATCGATCGCCTGGGTGGAGTCATTCAAATGACCATTACGACGCACCGCGGGATTCGCCCGCTAGCGCTGCTGATTGTGCTCCTGACTGTCGGCTTGCATTCGGCTACCGCCGCTGCTCTGCCCCTGTGGGAACTCACGGACACGAGCAATCGGATCAGGTTGCTGGGATCGATCCACTTTCTTCGCGCGTCCGACTATCCGCTGAATCCGGCAATCACCGCGGCCTTCGACGACGCGGAAGTGGTGCTGATGGAGATCGACATGGACGATCTCGACCCGGTGGCCAGTGCAAGGACGATCACGATGCTCGCCTTGGACAGCAGGGGCCGGAAATTACCGGAGCTGCTGGGACCGGATGCCTGGCGAGCAGCGGCTGCAGAAGCGCGCGAGCTCGGTCTCGACCTGGCGCCCCTGGCGCCGTTTGAACCCTGGTACGCGGCCATCGTGGTCACGCAGCAACGCCTTGCCCAGCTTGGTTTCGACCCGTCGTTCGGCGTCGAGACAAAAATGACCGCCGATGCCCAGGAACAAGGCAAGGAGATACGCGGGCTAGAAACCCTGGAAAGCCAGCTTGCCACGCTGGATACGCTGTCGCCGCAGGCGCAACGCGTCTTCCTCCAGAGCACGCTGGAGGAAGCCGGCGAAGCCGCAGAGATTGCTGAATCCATGATCGCTGCCTGGAAGACCGGTGACGTCAAGGTCCTCGACGCAGAACTCCTCGACAGCGTGCGCAATCAGCCCGAGGTTTATCGGGCCCTGATCATTCGCCGAAACGAAAATTTCGCGAGCGCCATTGGCGACCTGGTCAACGATCGGAAGAATTACCTGATCGTTATCGGTGCACTGCACCTGGTAGGCCCGGACAGCGTGTTGCACATGCTGGCCCGCGACGGCATCCCCTCGCGGCAAGTTGACGGGCGCTAGACCTCGACCATCTCGAAGTCTTCCTTGCCGGCACCACAATCCGGGCAGTGCCAGGACAGCGGGACATCGGCCCAGCGCGTACCGGGCGCCAGACCCGAGTCCGGTGCGCCGTCGCGCTCGTTGTACAGAAAGCCACAGATCAGGCACATGTAACTCTTCATCGGGACGCGCTTCCTATTGCGGTTTTTCTCGGGGGAACGGGCGGAGCATCGGTCGAAGATACTGCAGCAACTCCACGGGGTCAGTCAGCTCCAGACACCGCTGCTTGTCCGCAGGCGACATGGGCACAATTTCAGCCAACCGGCAGGCCACCCAGGCGGCATCGTCATAGCGCTTCTCGATGGCATCGTACAGGCGGCCCAGGTCATCGATCACCGAAGCGAGCAACGTCGCCATCGGCTTGAATTCCTCCGGCAGCGGCTGACGGGCTGCGTCTGGCAGCAGCTCAACTTCACCAATGTAAAGGCCATCAGACTGGCGGGAGACACCGTGCAGGCGAAACTGTCGCGTGCCCCGGGCCGTGATGCCCAGAATCCCATCGTTGCCCTGATACCAGTCGATGATACGCGCGAGGGTGCCCACATCGCTGGTTTCCACATGGCCGGTGTCGTTGCCGTTCAGGATCAGCACCACGCCAAATTCAGCGTCCTCTCGCAGGCAGCGACTGATCATGCCCAGATAGCGAGGCTCAAAAACCCTCAAGGGCAATGGTCCGTCCGGAAACAGAACGGTACTCAGCGGGAAGAGCGGAATATTCGACCAGGTCACCGCCGTGATCCGAGTGCCTTGCTCAGGGTGCCGTGAATCCCCTGAAAATCACCGTTGCTCATCACCACGACGGCGTCGCCGGGCCGTGCTGCGGCCACGACACCGCTGACGATCGATTCGATGTCCAGACACAGGCTAACGCCCGGATCGTCGCGAAATTCGGCATCCAGATCCCATTTCAGACCCGTGGGCCGTAGTACCCAGGCTTCATCCGCAGCACTGAGCGCCGGGGACAGCGCCCCCTGATAGACCCCGAGCTTCATGCTGTTGGAGCGCGGCTCGAAGACCGCGATCACGCGTTGCACATCAGCACGCCGGCGAATCCCTTCGAGCGTGCGGCGGATCGCCGTGGGGTGGTGCGCGAAATCGTCAAACACCTGGACACCACCAAATTCGCCAAGCCGCTGCAGCCGCCGCTGGACGCCCTTGAACCTTGCGATGGCGTCCAGCGCCACCGCCGGTGGAACACCAACGGCCCGCGTCGCCAGCAGGGCCGCCACGGCATTTTCGGCGTTGTGCGCACCGGACAGCTGCCACTGGCAACGGCCGATTTCCTTACCCTGGTGGTGGATCTGCAGCGTGCCCGCCGGGTCCTCGAGCCCAGTCCATTCCGCGTTGTCCTGACCGCTGCGACTGGCAAAGGTGTCCTGAGGCGTCCAGCAACCCCGCTGCAGCAGCGCGGCTACATTGGCATCTCCCGCCGGCACGATCAGCCTGCCGTTCGCCGGAATCGCCCGCACCAGCTGGTGGAACTGGCGGGTGATCGCTTCAAGGTCGGGATAGATATCGGCATGATCGAATTCGAGATTACTGATCACCAGAGTCTGCGGCCGGTAGAGCAGAAACTTGGCACGCTTGTCGAAAAACGCTGTGTCGTACTCATCAGCCTCGATTACAAACACCGGGTCTGTTCCCAGCCGGGCCGAAAACTCGAAATCCGCCGGTACACCACCGATCAAAAAGCCCGCCTGCCGACCGGCGCACTCCAGGATCCAGGCGACGAGGCTCGTGGTTGTCGTCTTGCCGTGCGTCCCCGAGATGCCGATTACCGAACGGTTGCGCAGGACTGCGCTCGTCAGCCACTCCGGGCCGGACATGTAGGGAATTCGACGGTTCAGCAACTCCTCGATCACCGGCATGCCGCGCGTCATGACGTTGCCAACGACGACAACATCCGGCGCCGGATCAAGCTGCGCGGCATCGTAGCCCTCGATCAGTTCCACACCGAGGCGCGCCAGCTGATCACTCATCGGCGGATATATATTGCGATCGGAGCCGGTCACCCGATACCCGGCTTCCTTGGCAATAGCGGCGACGCCACCCATGAAGGTGCCGCAAACCCCGAGTATGTGTACGTGCTGCATGTGCTCCCCCGGCCCGGCGCGTCAGCCAGGCGCGGGCCCGAACTGGGCAAACACGAGGTAGTTGAGGAAAAAATACCCGACGGCAATCGCCAGCCCGGCAGCCAGGGGCGCGGAGAGCGCACGGGAAAAGATGTGGCCGTTCACGACGACCCACCAGCTGATGATAGCCAGCAGGGCGATGCGCGGACCGACTGACGACTTGCCGGAGGCGGCAACCAGATCCAGCCAGTAGTTGAACGGCAGCATGCAAGCCCCCAGCAGCGCCCCGGTACCGAATATCGCGGTCAGCGTCTGGCGGAATCGTGGCATGTGGCCGGACAAACGCAGCAACCCCCACAGCATCCCGCACACGAGCAGTACATCGAGGACGAGACTGCGGGCGATAACCGGCAATGTGCCGTAGACCGGCAACGCCAGAACCGCCTGCGTCGCCAGATAGGCCAGGCCGGCAATCAACAACAGGAACTGCGAGTCCGGCAAGTCTTCGGGCCCAAGGCGGCGCAGTGCAATCTGCAGGAATACATCGAAGATCGGCAGCATCATCCGGCGGCCGTGCGGGCCGGGCCTGTAGTGACGAAATGCCATGATCCTCTACACTCCCGCTTTATGCCAGTCCTGAACCCCGAAGAAGTCCTGATCGACAAGCCGGCGCAGCTTGCAAAAGCGTGCGGCGGAATTGCTCCAGGCGAACTGATCTGCATCGACACGGAATTTATCCGTACGACGCAGTTTTCCCCTCGCCTCTGCCTGACGCAGATTGCAGCCGGTGACCAGATCTATTGCATCGATGAACTGGCGGAGATTGAGACCGCGCCGCTGTGGGACATCCTGTGCGCCGGTGAGGGCCTGCGGGTTCTGCACGCTGCCAAACAGGACATGGAAGTTGCCTGGGTTCGCCACAAACGGCTGCCAGAACCGTTGTTCGATACGCAGATTGCCGCAGCACTCGTCGGCCAACCTGCGCAGGTAGGTTACGCAGGGCTGGTCAAAACCCTGCTCGATATCGACGTGGACAAGACCCACACGCGCGCCGACTGGTCCCTTCGGCCGCTCGCACCGGAACTGATCGCGTACGCCGCCAGCGATGTCCTGCACCTGCCCGTCATTTACCAGATGCTTCGCGAACAACTGGAAAAACTCGGACGTTACGCCTGGGCAGTGGAAGACAGCGCACGCATGGTGGACCCCGCCCTCTACATCGTTGACCCGGACGTAGCGTGGCGACGGCTGTTGGGGATTCCCCGCCTGCCGGTGGCCGCGCAGCTGCGGGCCCGGCGACTGGCGCGCTGGCGTGAGGAATATGCCCATCGCGCGGACCGGCCGCGACAGTGGATTTTAAGTGACAAGAGCCTGCTCGACATCGCAATGCGCCGGCCGCGGAACGAAGCGGAACTCGCCGGCTGTGCCGAGGTTCCGGCCGGCGTCGCCAGGCGTCAGGGTGAGGCAATTCTGAGCGAACTGGACGTGGCAGCCCGGGAGTACGACAGCGGAACAGACCTCGTTCAGGAGGCCCGACCCGAGCTCGTCGATCCCGCGCAGCTGAAGCGGCTCGGCCAGGTCGTGGAGGAGATCGCGAAATCACTCGCCATCGCGCCGGAGATCCTTGCCACGCGCAAGGACCTGACGGCAGCGATTCGTGGTGAGCTTGAGATTCGGCCGTTGTCCGGCTGGCGCCGCCCGGTGATTGGTGAGCCGCTGCTCGCGGCCGTCAGCGCACTGTAGGAGCGGCTTCAGCCGCGACAACGCGCTCCGTGGCCCGCGGTCCCCCGCCGGAAACTTTTTCGGCTACCGTGCGGCACGGTGAGCGCCGAAAAAGTTTCCCGCGTGTGCCCGCTGCGACGGGGTGACTTCGGGGTCGCGGCTGAAGCCGCTCCTACCGAGCGGTGGGGGGGGGGGGAGGGGCGTGGGGCGCCCCACCCGGGGGGGGCCCCCCGCGGGCCCCGCACGGGAG
>JAQBGF010000175.1:0-2938 GCA_032122615.1 Gammaproteobacteria bacterium
GGGAAACCGAGGACCCCTGGTACAAGTTCTGGTAGTCCCGAGTAGGAGCGCCTTCAGGCGCGACAACTCACTCCTGCGCAGCGGTCGGAGGCGGGACAGGTCTCGGCCGGCCCTCAGCGGGTCTTCCCGACAGGCGGCCGAGACCTGTCCCGCCTCCGACCGCTGCGCAGGAGTGAGTTGTCGCGCCTGAAGGCGCTCCTACTCGGGACTACCAGAACTTGTACCAGGGGTCCTCGGTTTCCCGCGCGACGCGCTGGAGATTTTCCGGATAGCTGGCAGCCAGCACGCGGCGCGCGTCCTCCGCGAGTTCCGGCATGCCGAGGCGGTCGTAGGCCTGCGCCATGATGCCGAGAGCCTCGTCGACCGCGGGCGCTCCGTCGTAGTGCTCGATCGAATACCGGGCCCGATTGGCCGCTGCCAGCCACGCGCCGCGCTTCATGTAATAGCGGGCGACGTGCAGTTCATAGTCGGCGAGACGGTTGCGCAGGAATGTCATGCGCTGCCGGGCATCCGCCGCGTAGGCGCTGGTCGGAAAGCGCTGGACCATCTGGGAAAACACCGAGAAGGCTTCCTGCCCGTTTTTCGGCGGTCGTTTGGTCAGGTCCACGTTGAAGAGCCTGTGATACCAGCTGTGTTCGCCGGAAAAGTAGGCCAGACCCCGCATGTACAGTGCGTAGTCCACCCGGGGGTGGGTGGGATTCTCGCGTTCGAAGGTGGTTGCGGCGTCGACGGTGGCCTCGATCTGCCGGTCCTTGTAGTAGCAGTAGATGAGATCGAGCTGCGCCTGCTTGGTTTCATTGCTGAACGGAAACCGCGCCTCCAGGCCCTCGAAGTACCGGATGGCATTGCTGAAGTTGCCAGCCTCCATGGACTTCTGGCCACGCTTGTACAGTTCCATCGAGCCGGACTGGAGATCCCGGTCTTCATTGCTGGAGCAGCCAGCCAGCATCCCGCCGAGGAAAGTCAGCAGGATCGTGGCAAGCAGGAGGGCTCGAAATGTGTCGCGAGTGCTGAAAGGCATGAGCAGGGCGCTGTCGTCGGCGGAGCGCGCAGTATAGCCTAGCGGTGATGGAGTCCCCGCAGCATCGACTGATCATTCCCGCCGACGGCACGGGCCGCCGCCTGGACCAGGTGCTGGCGGAATTGCTCCCCGACTACTCGCGCAGCCGCCTCAAGCAGTGGATTGTCGACGGCCACGTCCGCCTGGACGGCGCAAGCCCGGAACCGCGCACGCGGGTTGCCGAAGGGCAGGTGGTCGATATCCAGGTGGACGATCTGGCCGAAGCCGACGACGGCACCCGGTCGCCCGCCGCACAAGCCATGCCCCTTTCGATCATCCACGAGGATGACGACGTCCTGGTCATTAACAAGCCGGCCGGACTCGTCGTGCACCCGGGTGCCGGCAACGCCGCCGGCACGCTGCAGAATGGCCTGCTGGCTTACCGGCCCGAACTCGCCGAGCTGCCACGAAGCGGGATCCTGCACCGCCTGGACAAGGACACCTCGGGCCTGCTCATCGTGGCCAAGACCCTCATCGCCCACACCCATCTCGTGCGCGCGCTGGAAGCCCGGGACATCACTCGCGAGTACCGCGCGCTCTGCGTCGGGCCGATGACCGGTGGCGGGTTGGTGGACGCGCCGATAGGCCGGCATCGCACCCAGCGCACAAAGATGGCGGTCATGGATTTTTCCGGCCGCCCGGCCGTCACCCACTACCGGGTGCTGGGGCGCTTTCCACACCACACTTTCGTCGCCGTGCGCCTGGAGACCGGCCGCACTCACCAGATCCGCGTGCACCTGGCGCATGTGCGCCATCCCATCGTCGGTGATCCGACCTATGGCGGCCGGCTGATCGTGCCGGCCGGCGCCACCGGGCAGCTGGCACTCGCGCTCCGCGCATTCCGGCGCCAGGCGTTGCACGCGCACCGCATCCGGTTTCAGCACCCCGTCAACAACACGCCAATCGATCTCAGCGCACCGCTGCCGGATGATTTTCGCGCCCTGCTCGCCGCACTTCTCAATACGCCGGCCGGCGACGACGATGCCGTCGCCCGCCTGGAGGCCCTGCCGTGGCCCGAGCAGCCGTCGACCTGATCCCGGCCGCCTGGCCCGCGCCGACCGGCGTGCGGGCCGGGGCCACCACGCGCACGGGCGGCGTCAGCGCGGGCGTCTTTGCGTCGTTGAACCTCGGTGATCACGTCCACGACGACGCGTCCGCCGTGGATCAGAACCGCGCGCTGCTCCGCCATGCGCTCAAGCTACCGGGCGATCCCGTCTGGCTTACGCAAGTGCACGGCAACGCCGTCGTGACGCTCAAAGGCACCATCGCCGACAGCGCACCGCGCCGGATTGCCGATGCGGCGATCACCCGCACGGCCGGTGTCGTCTGCGCCGTGCTGACCGCCGACTGCCTGCCGGTACTGTTCTGTAACCGGGCCGGCACCCACGTCGCTGCCGCGCATGCCGGCTGGCGCGGACTCGCCAGCGGCGTGCTGGAAGCGACCGTCGCCGCACTGGACGCCGCCGGTGCTCCGGCCGACTCACTGCTAGCGTGGCTGGGTCCGGCGATCGGGCCCGCCAGTTACGAAGTCGGCGCAGAAGTCCGGGACGCATTGCTTCGCGCCGACCCGTCTGCCGAGGCCGCGTTCCGGGAACATCGCCCGGGCCACTGGTTGCTGGATCTCTACGCGGCGGCTCGTGCGCGCCTCCACCGTGCCGGCGTCACGGCCGTCACGGGCGGCGAGTACTGCACGCGCTCCGACCGGGACCGCTTCTACTCTTACCGTCGGGACGGCGTCACCGGACGCCAGGCCGCGCTGATCTGGCTGGAGCGCTCGTAGGAGCGGCTTCAGCCGCGACTCCGAAACTCCTCCGTGGCCCGCGGTCGGTGGCGGGACAGGTCTTGGCCAGCCCTCAGCGGGTCTTCCCGACAGGCGGC
>JAQBGF010000176.1:0-4335 GCA_032122615.1 Gammaproteobacteria bacterium
CGCAGGCCAGCCGGGCAGGATAGCCCGGCGCCAGCCTGCGTGAAGTGAGCGTAGGCCAGGGATGGCCGAAGCGAATGTCCCGCTGGAAGACACCCACCGCTTCCCGGCTGATTCACCGTATTGCCGATCTCCTGGCAACGACTGCACTGGCCATGAGCGGGAGTCCGGCGCTCAGTGCGCCCCCATGAAGCCGCCGCCGGTGGTCATCGGCCCCGGCGCTTTCCAGCGCACCCAGATGGCGAAGAACACGACCAGCAACGAAAGTACGCCCACCATCTCGAACACGGCGTGCGGCCCGATCGCGTCGAACAGACGTCCGCCAACTGACGTGCAGAACAGGATGCCGATCGCGCCAGAGACGTTGAACATGCCGACGACGGCGCCGCGGGAGGCAATCGGCGCTTCCTGTCCAATCAGCGTGGCGGCGCCCACGAAGGCACTGATCTGGCCGATGCCGAGAAGCACGAAGAAGATCAGCGCCTCCTTCTGCAAAGGATCATCCACGAGGTCCGTAAACAGGAAGCCGAGAGCGGCTAGCGTCATGCAGATGATCGTCCCGGTGACCCGGTTGACCTTGTCCAGCAGAAAACCCATGAACGGCAGCCAGACCAGACCGGCCAGCGTGGCGGCACCGAACAGGAGGCGCCCCTGGGCGCTGGCTGCGCCGGGATCCATTCCGGCAGCCATGCCGGCATTCGTGCCCCACAGATTGACGAAGGTGCCGATCACCACGAGGTCACCCCGGGCGATGAACGCGCAGGCATAGGCCAGCGCAATGCGGGGATTGCGGGCGGCGGCGAAGCCGCTGCGCGCCAGCTGGCGCAGGGGCGGGCGTTCCGTGGTGCTGACCACCGTGCCTTTGCGCAGCCCGGCGGCAACGACGGCCGCCGAAACGAAACAGAGCCCCGCGACTATGAAATGTGCCAGGTAGCCGGCTGTTTCCGCATCCTCGCCACGGCCCATGAACGCCTTCATGAGGCCACCACCCCCGACCGTCAGGACGAGGACACCGAGCCCGTTCAGCGTGCCGATGAAGGCCGTGGCCTTGCCGCGAGACACGTTGGCCGGGTAGTCCGCCGCAATGGTCTGGAGCATGGCCGTGGCGAGCCCGATGCCCACCGCGTACACCATCCGATAGGCAGTGAGTTCGGTGAGCGAATCAGCAAACGGGTACAGCGCGTAGGCAATTCCCATGAAAATGAAGCCGACGGTGAATACCTGGCTGCGGCCAATGCGGTCGGCAAGGATCCCGGCGGGGCCAAAGACCATCAGCAGGGCAATTTCATTCCAGGCAGCCAGATCACCGGCCACCTGGCCCTGCTCCGCAAGCGGAATTTTCAGGTAGACGTTGAGAATGTAGGGCGTGCTGACCGAGATGAAGGCCAGCAGGCCGATGGCCGTGAAGGCACTGTAGAGCAGGGTGGCGAAATTGCTACGGCTGACGCCGTCGGCCAGCTGGACAAACCAGAATTTCACGACATTGCTCTCAGCGGCAGCTGTCGCGCTACCAACAGCGGGATGTTCAGACGAAGACATGGATTGCCTTGTTGTGTGTGTAGCTCAACAGTTCTTCGAGGCACTCCTCGCGCCCGAGGCCACTATTTTTCCAGCCGCCAAATGGCGTACCGACAAAATGCCTCGCCGTGGCGTTGATCCAGACAAAGCCGGACTGCAAAGCCCGGGCGAAAGTCATGGCCACCTTCAGGTCGTTGGTCCAGACGCCGGACGCGAGCCCATACTCGGTTGCATTAGCCATCGCAATCGCCTCGTCCTGTGTCTTCCACTTCAGGATCGACAGGATGGGCCCGAAAATCTCCTCTCGGGCCACCCGCATAGCCATCGTGACGTCACCATACACGGTGGGACGCAGCCAGTACCCGCGACGAAAAGCCTCACCCTGCGGGCGTGCGCCGCCGGTCAGAAGTTTCGCCCCGTCCTGCTTTGCCGATTCAACAAAGGACAACACGCGCTGGTAATGCCCGGCGGAATTGACGGGGCCCATTTGCGACGTCGGATCGAGTGCATCCCCCACCTTGATCGCAGACACCTGAGCCACCACGCGCTCCACGACCTCGTCGTAAAGCGACTCGTGCACCAGCAAACGGCTGTTTGAACCGCAGGACTGCCCGGCCCAGGCGAAATTCATGCCGCGCACGGCCGCTTCGGCGACGGTCGCCGCGTCGGCATCCGGGCAGACGATCATCGGATTCTTCCCGCCCAGTTCGAGCGAGATGTGCTTTACCGACACTTCCGCCGCCGAGCGCTGGATGGCCATACCGGTCTGCACGGAGCCCGTGAAGCCGATGCGCCAGATCTTCGGGTGCCGCACCAGTGCGTCGCCCGTTGGCAAT
Organism: Gammaproteobacteria bacterium; assembly: GCA_032122615.1. Lineage (GTDB taxonomy): Bacteria > Pseudomonadota > Gammaproteobacteria > Steroidobacterales > SHZI01. Next base: position 2,352 of record JAQBGF010000176.1, read on the forward strand.
CCGGGCCCGTGAACGATGTTGACGACCCCCGGGGGCAGGACCTCGCGACAGATTTCCCCCATCACGCTGCCGGACAACGGGCTCGTTTCCGGAGTCTTGATGATGACTGTGTTCCCCGCCATCAACGGCGCCGCGAGATGCGCGCCGGCGAACAGAAACGGGTGATTGAAGGGCACAATGCGCGCGACCACGCCGTACGGCTCGCGGATTGAAAAGTGAATGCCGTCCTTCGATGCCGGAACGCTGTCGCTCTTTAACTCCGTGCCAAAGCCCGAAAAGAGATCGATGTAGTTGGCGGCAACCTCCACGTCGCGGCCAAGGCTGGCAATGGTGTTGCCAGTGTCGGAGGCTTCCAGCGGCAGCACTTCCTCGCTCCTGGCACGCATCGCCGCGCCGAGCTTGCGCAACACGTCCCGCCGCTCCCAGATCGACAGCTCCGCCCAGGCGGGCTGGGCCGCCTCGGCGGCCACCACCGCCGCGTTCACGTCTTCGACGGTCCCCACGGGGACCCGGCCGTGAACTTCCTCGGTGCCCGGATTGACGGACTCAATCCACTGATTGCTGCTGCCGGGGACAAACTGCCCGCCGATATACATGAGCCGGTCGCCGAATTTTCTGGACATCCGCAAGGCCTTGGTTCAGGTCAGCGGTCATTGTGGGGAAGCCTGCCCGGCCGTGAAAGACTGGCGCCGCCCGGAATGGGGCGGCGACCACCTACCGGCGCAGGAACGGGGATACCTCGTCTACTCAGCGGCCTTCGGCGGCTGCGGCTTCTGCTGCTCGGCGTAGTGTTCCAGGCTGGAAAGGCTGCGCGCGGCCGTGAAGGTCTCCGGCGCATTGAAATACTTCTGGTAGTTCTTCTCGGCGTAGTCGAGCACCTGCCGGTGCAGCACTTCCTCGAGGTCATTGCAGTTGCCCATGAAGCAGCTGTACTGCACGTGGCCTGGCATCTGGCCCATCAGCATCCACGGCAGCCAGGGCGTCGTGCGATTCCAGGTGCCCCGATAGTCCAGCGTGGTCATCTTCTCGTTCTGCATGTCGTCCGCCCTGACATGGTGGGCGAAGAACTCGGACACCTGCGCGACGGGCCCGGCGGATTCCCGCGGCCACTTGTCCGGCTGTAGCGCGCTCGGGTACGCCAGGTGAATGTGGACTTCCATTTCCAGCCAGGGGCCGTGCTGGTACCACGGGAGGATGAAGGGCACCCGCGGCGGCGCCTTCTCCTTGTTCAGGCCACCGAAACTTGGTGGCACAGGGAAATAGTCCTCGATCATGTAGTCGAAGGGGTCGTTGTCCACGTGGACCACCTTCACCTTTTCATTCAGGTACGGATTCCGCCACTCCTCCAGCACGTCGCCACTGCGAAGATCCGTGTAGAGAATGATCTCGCGGCACATGCGCTGGATGGAGCCGTCGGGCAGCTGGTTGAGGCGGATAACGCCAAAACCCTCGGTGCCACAAAGATCATCGATCCTCTTGCCCGGACGTACTCCGGAGGCATAACCCTTGAACCAGAAGTATTTCTGCTTGCCGAAGTCCAGGTCGCCCTGGAGGCGGGCATAGGCCAGCTTGTTGCCCTTACCGGTGCGCAGATCGATATAGGGCCCTTCGAGTGCCGGGCCCCTGCCGTAGCGGCTGGCCAGCTGCTTGTTCGAATGCCCGCCATCGGCATGGCTGGCACCGTAGGCCGGACCGGCCTGGAGCAGACCGAGCGACATCGCGCCCAGCGGGCCGACGGTGGCGAAGGTGTTCAACAAGTCCCGGCGCGTGGTCTGCATGGTTTTGGTCTCCGGAGCAGAAAATGTAACGGGGATGATATCAACCCTCGGCCGCGGCCGGGGACACCACCGGGGATGTCTGCCCGCGGGTGGCAACCAACGTGATAATGGCCAGCACGAACATGACGCAATTGGCGGTCGCCATCAGCAGGAAGGGCCCCACGGGCTTCCAGTTGTCAAAGAGCCAGCCGCCGGCCAGGGCAACA
>JAQBGF010000177.1:0-3677 GCA_032122615.1 Gammaproteobacteria bacterium
CTTCAAGGTGCGCGGGATTCCACGCACCTTGCCTTCCTCCAGTCGCAATCGGCGGATGTCGATCCCGTCGAATACCCTTGGCCGTCTCCCCGGCATGCCGAGCGTGAAGAACAACTGGTGCCCGTTGTGAACGGCGTTCGAAACACGCCTGAATCTGGCGGATAGCGCGTGTGAGCGCCAGAATTGTTCGCCACCTGAGATTACGGTTCGGGTGCTGAGACTGGCGCGGTGGTTCTGCGATGACGGTTTCCGGTTATGTCTTCGGCAGGAAACGCAAGGAGCCGTTTCGGCGAGTGGAGTTTCCTGCCGAAGGCCCGGTGCGATAGAAGACGCCCGCTGCCGATAAAGTGAAGGCCCGAGGTACGCCGCCTCGAGCCTTCCGGGAATCAGCGTGAGGATCGTGATTACTACCGAACGCCTATCCCGTTGATGGGAGAATGACGCGATCACGACGCGCTGTCCAGTGTGCTGGCAGCCGGAGGGATCGTGATCGAGGTCGCCAGCGACCGGCTGTTGAACTGTGCGCGCTGTCACAGGCAGTTGCGGATCTGCCGGGGTTGCGATCATGGCCAGCGCTACTGCCGGGGGGAATGTGCTTGGGCGGCGCGCCGCGTTTGCGTGCGGCGAGCCGGCGGCCGATACCAGAGAACATTTCGGGGCAGGCTCCGGCACGCCGCACGGCAGTGTCGGTGGCGTGCCCGCCAACGCGAGAAAGTGACGCATCACGGATTCTACGCGACCCCCGCGTCTGCCATCGTCGTGACAATCACGGAGGGCAACGACGATGCGAACGGGCAACAGAACGACGGGGTGGCACGCGACAGTGGAGGTGCGCGACAAGACGATCTGGGTGTGGGTCACCGGGCCGAGCGGGCGCGATGTGCTGCGCGCGGCCTTGCCCCGCACCCCGGCACACCCCCGGGCGCTGCTCACCATGTTCGAAGGGCTGGCGCTGTGCAGCGGGGCGCCGCTCGGCGTTGTGATTGGTGTGGATCACCCGGTCTGCGATTCGCTCGGTTTGGGCCGCTTCGGTGCGGATGAGAGCTGGCCCGAAGACAGCGCGCTGGTGAGCTTCCTCATTCGCCAGCCGGCACGGCCGCCGCGGCGGCTCGGCCGCTTCGATGAATGCACCGACTGTGGCGGGCGCAGCTTCGACGACGTGACGTGGTGACGCGATGATTTCACCCGAACGCGAGGCTGAAATCCTGCGGCTGTGGCACGCCGAGAAGTGGAAGATCGGTACGATTGCCGCGCAACTCGGTGCCCACCACGACACCGTGCGCCGGGTGCTCGCCCAGGCCGGTCAGACCCCGGCGCTGGAGTCGATTCGCCCGTCGATGATCGACCCCTTCGTGCCACTGATTCGCGACACGCTGGAGAAGTACCCGACGCTGCGCGCCAGCCGCCTCTACGAGATGGTCCGGGGGCGTGGCTACCGCGGCAGTCCGGATCACTTTCGCCATATGGTGGCCCGCTATCGTCCGCGGCCCTTTGCCGAAGCGTACCTGCGCCTGCGCACGCTGCCGGGCGAACAGGCCCAGGTGGACTGGGGTCATTTCGGCAAACTCACCATCGGCCGGGCCGAGCGCGTGTTGTGCGGCTTCGTGATGGTGCTCAGCTACTCGCGTCAGGTGTTCCTGCGCTTCTACCTCGATCAGGCCATGGCCAATTTCCTGCGCGGTCACGTGGCCGCCTTCGAAGCGTTTACCGGGGTGCCGAGGGTCTTACTGTACGACAATTTGAAAACTGCGGTGCTCGAACGTGTCGGCCAGGCCATTCACTTCCATCCGACGCTGCTCGAACTGGCCGCGCACTACCATTTCGAACCACGCCCGGTGGCGGTGGCCCGGGGAAACGAGAAGGGACGTGTCGAAAGAGCCATTCGCTACATCCGCGAAAGTTTCTTTGCCGCCCGCATCTTCACCGATCTGACCGATCTCAACGCGCAGGCCGACACCTGGTGCGACACGGTGGCGGCCGAGCGGCTGTGTCCCGAGGATCGCCGCCAGCGCGTGCGCGAGGTGTTCGACGCCGAGAAAGCGCACCTGCTTACCCTGCCCGACAATCCCTTTCCCGGCGAGGATCGCGTCGAAACGGCGGTGGCACGCACGCCCTACGTGCGCTTCGACCTGAACGACTATTCGGTGCCCTTCAAGTACGTGCGCCGTCCGGTGGTCGTCCTGGCCACGATGGAGACCGTACGCATCTGCGCCGGGCCAAGCGTCATCGCCACCCACCGGCGCAGCTGGGACAAGGGCCAGGAGGTGGAAATCGAGGAGCACGTCCGGGAGCTTGTCGCCTGGAAGCGAGCGGCCCGCCACCACCGCGGCCTGGACCGTCTTCATCACGCCACCCCGCACGCCCCGGCCTTCTTTGCCGCGCTGGCCCAACGCGGCGGCAATCTCGGGGCTGCCACCACCGGACTGACCCGGCTCCTCGACCTCTACGGTGCCACCGCGCTTGATGCGGCCCTGGCGCAGGCGCTCGCGGCGGACTCGGCGCATCTGTCTGCCGTGCGCCAAATCCTCGAACAGCAACAGCAGGACCGCCATCAGGATCCGCCCGTAGCCGTGGCGCTGCCCGACGACCCGCGTGTGCGCGACATCGTCGTGCAGCCGCACGACCTGGCCACCTACGACCGGCTCGCAACGGAGAACTCCGACGATGACGACGACAACAACCGACGATGAACTACGCGCCACCGTGCGCCGCCTCGGCCTCTACGGACTGCTCGCCAACTGGGAGGAGGTCCGCCACTGCGATTGGCTTCCCGGTCTGCTCGATTACGAACAGACCGAGCGACAGCGCCGCTCACTGGAGCGCCGGCTGCGCTTTGCCCGCATCGAAGCCTTCAAACCCATCGCCGATTTCGACTGGCAGTGGCCCACGAAGATCGACCGCGCCGCCGTCGAGGAGCTCTGCTCGATGGAGTTTCTCGGCGAGACCGCCAATGTCGTCCTGATCGGCCCCAACGGAACGGGCAAGACGATGATCGCGAAGAACCTCGTCCATCTCGCGCTGCTGCGCGGACACTCCGCCCGCTTCACCACCGCCAGCGCCATGCTCAACGATCTGGCCGCCCAGGACTCCGCCTCCGCGCTGCACCGGCGTCTGCGCCACTACTGCCGCCCGGGCCTATTGGCCGTTGATGAACTTGGCTACCTGTCCTACAACGCCCGCTCCGCCGATCTGCTCTTCGAGGTCGTCTCTCGCAGATACCACCAACGCTCGACGATCATCACCACCAACAAGGTCTTTGGCGACTGGAAGGAAGTATTCCCCAACGCGGCCTCCGTCGTCGCCCTCATCGACCGTCTCGTCCACCGCGCCGAGATCATCACCATCGACGGCGAAAGCTATCGGCTCAAGGAAGCCCAAGAACGCGCCGCGCACAAGGCCAAGACCCGTAAGACCCGGCGCTCCCGCGATTCGCAATGAGTCACACCTGCTGCAATGTCGACATGCGCCCTCGACTCGCGCCGTCTCCGCCAGAATTACGCGGATTCACGCCGCCGCTAACAACATGTGCCGTCGGCGCGGCGCACCGCCTTGTGGTTGTTCGTGGCGACGGAAAAGTAGCGGTAGTCGAGGGACTCGAGCCAGATGTTGGTGAGTTGAAAGCCCCAGTAGAGGGCGCTGCGTGCCGGCGTGACGTCGATCACCAGCGCCTCGTCGTC
>JAQBGF010000178.1:0-8300 GCA_032122615.1 Gammaproteobacteria bacterium
CTCGATATGGGGGCGGTGTATTCGGAAGGCGGCAACACGGAGCTCGACTGGTGCAAGCGCGTGTTCGATTCGTCCGATCTGGTGAAACATATCTCCTGGCGAAAGTTCCTGAAGAAGGGCTACTTCGTCGTACCCGCGGAACCGGAAGCGTCACGGGCACCTGCCGCGTACAAGTGGTTCTACGAAGGCCGGAAAAAGGATGTCCCGGAGCCTTATCCGCTGCCGTCGGATTACGTGGGGGACTTTGGCGATGGCCTGCAAACGCCCTCGGGTAAATACGAGTTCATTCCCGAAACGCTAGGCCGTTTCGACGATCCGGACCGGCCGCCGCTGAACAGGTATATGCCGGCCTACGAGGACCCGAAGAAAGACGCAGAACTGGCCGATTTTCCCTTGCAGCTGCTCTCGCCGCACTCGCGCTACCCGTTTCACGTCATGGGTGACGATGAGGGCAGTTCCCTTCGCGACATCCGGGAGCACCGCGTTCTGGTGGATGGGCACTATTACCTCGTGGCCAGGGTGAGCCGGCAGGATGCCGAGGCGCGAGGGATCAAGGACGACGACCTGATCCGCCTGTGGAATAACCGGGGCTCGATAGTCTGCGCAGCGCAGGTGACCGATCGTTTGCGCCCGGGCGTCGTGAGTGCCTCGACCTCGTCGGCCGAGTACCGGCCCATGGGTGAACCGGGTAAATCCACCGACCTGGGAGGCTGCGTGAACCTGCTGAATTCGAGTAAATCCATCACCAAAAAATCCCACGGTATCAAGCCGAACTCGACGCTGATCCAGTTCGAGAAATGGACCGGCGTGGACACGTGGAAACCGTCCGAGATCCCGGCGGAGGTCGCGTGATGGCGAAGCAATGGAACATGATCGTTGACGTCGCCCGCTGCGATAACTGCCGTATCTGCTTCCTGGCGGTGAAGGACGAGCATATCGGCAATGACTTCCCGGGGTACGCCGCCGCGCAACCGCCGCAAGGGCATAACTGGCTGGGGATTGAGAGAAAGGAGCGCGGCAGCTATCCCATCGTCGAGGCGCACTTCATGCCCGTGATGTGCAATCACTGCGATGACGCCCCGTGCATGAAGGCCGCAAAGGGCGGCGCCATCACGAAACGTGCCGACGGCATCGTGATCATTGATCCGGAGAAATCCAGGGGGCAGAAAGCCATCGTGGATGCCTGCCCGTACGGTGCGGTTACCTGGAACGAGGACAAGCAGATTCCGCAGGCGTGGATTTTCGACGCGCATCTGCTGGATGCGGGCTGGACGCAAACCCGGGCGGAGCAGGGTTGCCCCACCGATGTGTTCAGGTCAGTCAAGGTCGAAGATCAGGAAATGCAGAGGATTAAAGATGAGGAGGGGCTGGAAGTCCTGCAGCCGGAACTCGGGACCAAACCCCGCGTGTATTACAAGAACATGCACTTGATGACCAAGTGCCTGGTCGGCGGGTCCGTGGCGGCGATTATTAATGGCGTCGAAGAGTGCGCGGAAGGTGCTGACGTCATCTTAAAGCACAATGGCAGCGAGGTCGCGCGGGCTACGACGGACACCTTCGGTGAATTCAAGATCGACAGGCTCGAACCGAACAGCGGTCAATACCATCTGGAAGTGACCGGCCGAGCGGGCCGCTTCTCGATGCCGTTCGATCTCGGCGATGAAAGTCTCTATCTTGGTGTCATGAAACTGGCGGCAGCGGCGTAGCGTTGCCGGCATCGATGATTGACGCGCGCCGGTTCGGCGGGCGGCAGACATGTTCCGGAGAACAAGTATGATTTTGCTGACGGGTGTAACCGGCAAGACCGGCGGAGAAACGGCGAAACAACTGCTGCAAAAAGGCGCCCGTTTGCGGGCATTGGTCCGCAATGAGGCCAAGGCAGCGGATCTGAAAGCTGCCGGCGTGGAGTTGGTGGTTGGCGATGTCTCCGACGCGGACACCGTCAAGCGGGCTCTGAAAGGTGCCGAAAAGGCGTTCCTGACGTTGCCGAACGGGCAGCGTCAGCTGGAGCAGGAAAAGCAGTTCACTGATCTGGCACTGGCGGCCGGTGTGAAGCACCTGGTGAAGATGTCCTCGATGGAGGCAGTCGCCACGGCCCAAACGCCGATTCCCCGGGGCCACTGGGCGGCGGAAGAATATATCCGTGCGTCGGGCCTGGCCTGGACCATGGTCAAACCGAACTTTTTCATGCAGAACCTGCTCGCCAGTGCCGGCACCATCAAGGCGCAGCGCAAGTTCTTCCTGCCGATGGGCAATGGCACGACCGGTATGGCGGACATTCGTGATATCGGCGCGGTTTGTGCCGAGGTACTGACGGGCGAGGGGCATGCCGGGCAGAGCTACGAGATCACCGGTCCTGAGGTGCTGACATTTTCGGATGTGGCTGACCGGTTTACTGAAGTGCTGGGCGAGAGGGTCGAGTATGTGGCCATGCCGATGGATCAGTTCCGCGAGAGAATGAGCAAGATCCTGGAACCGTGGCACTTAAACGCCGTCTGCGAATTGTTCCGGGAGATTGCCGAAGTCGGCCTTGATCACACGACCGATACCTTCAGGAAGCTGATCGGTCGCGACCCAAGGTCGGTCAGGCAGTTCATCGAAGACCACGTGGCGCTATTTAAATAGTCCGTGCCACGGTGTAAGGAATCCCTTTGCGGCACGACTAATGCCTGCAACGGCCAGTTCCGGCAAGGCCCCGAGGTCCTGCCAGGACAGGGCCAGGCGGCCAGGTATCTGGATGGGCACCCGGATCGAGTGGGGAACGTCCGGAGCTTGGGTGTATATATAGAGAGTCAGTTACAGGAGAGAAAGACCATGACTTTGATTAGCAAGAGTTCGGGGATTCTTATCGCGACGGCCGCGGCAGCGCTATTTTCCGCCGGTTCCGTAACGGCGGCGGATAGCGGCGCGGACGCCCAGAAGGCCGAGGTCCATTGTTTCGGTGTCAATGCGTGCAAGGGCCAGGCGGCCTGCAAGACGGCACAGAACGAGTGCAAGGGCCAGAACAGCTGCAAGGGCCATGGCTTCGTGGCGGCGGCCAGCGAGAAGGCCTGCGCGGACCAGGGCGGCACGCTCACGGAGAGTTAAGGGCTTGGGGCGGGCTCCCTTGCGCCCCCTTTCTCCCGGAGCCCGTCCCAGTCTTTCCCCTTCGGTGGCAGGAGAAAACAGCGTTGGCCAGGTCCGCAAGTGATGTCTGTACGGGATTCGGCCTTGGGCTCCGCCGCGAGCACTACCACGCGTTTTTGAACGACAAACCAGCGGGCGTCGACTGGCTCGAGATACTGACCGAGAACTACCTCGTCGCCGGCGGCAAGCCCCTGCACTTTCTGGACGCCATCCGTCGCGATTATCCGATGGCAATGCACGGCGTCGCGCTGTCAATTGGCGGCAGCGATCCGCTCAACATCGACTACCTGCACCAGGTCAGGACGCTGGCCGACCGTATCTCTGCCGCCTGGGTCTCGGACCATCTTTGCTGGACCGGGGTCGGTGGACAAAATCTGCACGACCTTCTGCCGCTGCCGTTCACGGAGGAGGCAGTCCGGCACGTCGTGGCGCGGGTTCGTCAGGCGCAGGATGTGCTGGGTCGCCAGCTCGTCCTCGAGAATGTTTCCAGCTACGTCGCCTTTCCCCATTCCACCCTGACCGAGTGGGATTTCCTCCGCGAGGTGGCCGAGTCGGCCGATTGCCTCATCCTGCTCGATGTGAACAATGCCTTTGTCAGCGCCAGGAACCACGGCTTTGATCCCGCAACGTTTATCGATGCGATGCCCGCGAAGCGGGTCCGCCAGATTCATCTGGCCGGGCATTTCGACCGGGGCGACATCATTATCGATACCCACGACCGGCCCATCGTTCAGGATGTGCTGGAGTTGTATGCCTACGCCGCCGGGCGACTCGGCCCGGTCGCGACCATGATTGAACGCGACGACGATATTCCGGAACTGGGCGAGCTGGTCGCGGAACTATCCCTTGTGCGCGACATCGGCGAGCAGGTCTGGGAGCGCGCGGCGTGAACGCCCCCGGTCTTGTCGATCTTCAGACCCGATTCCAGGCCTTCATTCTCCAGGAGGCCGAGTCCCCGCCGGCGGGACTGCAGGCCGTAGGGGCCACTGTTTATTCAGAGGCCTACGTCCTGCGTCTGACGGAGGCGCTCGTCAACGACTACCCCGTGCTGCAGCAGTTGCTTGGTGAGACCGGCTTCGCGGGGATGGCCAGGACTTATGCGTTGGCCTCACCGTCCCGGCATTTCTCAGTGCGCTGGTTTGGTCAGCATCTGGCGCGATATCTCCGGACTACGTCGCCTTATGCCGCAGAGCCTTACCTGGGCGAACTGGCCGCGTTCGAATGGCTCATGGGCGAGGCCTTCGATGCGGCCAACGCGCCAACGATCGGGGCCGAGCAACTTGGCGCCATTCCGGCCGCCGACTGGCCCGACCTGACCCTGGCATTTCACCCTTCTCTCCGCCGCCTCGATGTCCAGCATGACGTACTGGCGATCTGGCAGAGTCGCGGCTCGGAACTGGCGACTGCCGCACAAGGTGCCAACCGTTTGCCAATGCATGTCGCGGTGTGGCGGCGTGGCCTGGAGGTGTACTTCCGGCCACTGGTGCCTGGCGAGGCGCTGTCGCTCGACGCGCTGCTCGACGGCGAGACGTTCGCCGCCGCCTGTGAGCAGTTGGCGGCAGACGTCAGTTCAGGCGACGACCCCGCGATCCGGATCGTGGGCTGGTTGCGACAGTGGCTCGCGGATGGCCTGATTGCGGGCCTAAGGTGAATCGCCGGCAGCAGCCGCTGGAAGAGCTGAAAGCCCTCGGCAAGATCACTGCGTGACCGGTCGACGATAAACCAGCGTCTCGGGGTGGTGCGCTACCGGTCCGTCGAACGCAATCCCTCCGTCGCTGTCGGATTGGCGTCAAAGAAATCGAAGGGCCGGAGTTCGAATTCACTCTCCACCAGCGGCATGATCGGCCAGTCCTCGGCCCGCACCACGTGGTGCAGCCCGATCGTGTACCAGAGCACGATATCCGTATCCGTGATGGACCGGTCGGACGCCGTCCACTCGGGCAACCCGGCGCCGCCGGGGTGGCGGTTCGGGTAGGTGCCCGCGGCGTAGCGTTCCGCCGGTTGGTACGGCGTCACCCACAGGTTGTAGGCGGTGAATGCGGCGCGACGGTGCGCCGGCTCGGCATCGTCGAGCAGCGTCATTCCGGTCATGCCGGGTCGGAGCTGGTAACTGACGGGATTGCCGACCCCATTGCTGACAGCGGGATTGATCACCCGCCACAGGGCCGGCTGCCGGGGATCGACGTTGAGTTTCGCTTCTGACTCAACCTTGGCCTTGTGCGGAAACACCTGCCAGATCTGCTTGCGCGGTGAGTCCCTCCCGGTTTTGTCCGGCCCGGATTTGTCCAGGTCCACCTTGCGTACGCGATCGATGAGCATGCCGTTGTTCGTACCGTCCACGTCGAGATCGAGGCGAAAGCCGAAGAAGTGATCGTGATTGACCGCCACGGTGCCGGGTGCGATCAGCCGGCCATAGGCCGTGTCGTTCGCGGCGGATTTCGCCGCCATGTCCTTGCTCGCCACGCCCTTGACCTGCACGATCCCGGTGGCACCCACGCGACCTTTCAGCGAACCGGTTTCAGTGAATATCCAGTCGATCACGTAGTCGTAATTGCCGAGCCAGACGATAAAGCGGGCCACCAGCTCGGTATGCCGGCGCGCCAGCGAGGCGCCCTGCCGGACTTCGTAGTGCGACCAGGCGGCATCGCCGGTCGTGCGCTCGAAAATGCAGGCGATGCCGGTCTTGGTAGAAATCGTGCCGCCCTCATCGACGAACGCGGCATCCACGAGAGCGGCGTCTTCCGGACAATCCCGGCCGCGTCGCAGGGGAACGCCACCGGACCCAACCCCGTATTCGCCGACATCCAGGTAGGTTCTGTAATACCAGGTGTCGCCCGGGTCCATGTAGGGCACGAACATCTCCGAGATGGAACCCTGGTACATCACGGAGCGCCGGCGATCGCCATCGAGGATGCTCACTTGGGAAAGCACCGGGCCGACGCGCGGATCGATGCGCAGGTGAAAGCGCCACTTGTCCCACTCGATCCACTGCCCCTGGATCCGGAAGCGCCGTTGCGCCGGCCCCTGGGCCGGCATTAAGTCAGGCTGGTCCGGGTTGACGGCGGGCCCGCCGGCGGGAATCGGCACGGGGCCGGTATCGATCAACTCAACGAGCTTGCGTTCGTCGTAATCGACCACGGCGACGAGGCCCTCGATCGGACGCCCCCACAGCCCCTTTCCGCCACCCCCCTGGTAACAGCTGACCATCCCCAGCCGCTGGTTGCCCTGGTCCCTGGGGCCGCCGAAGTTGCCGGGAAAGATCGGGAAGCAGAACACGCTCTTCAGCTCCTCGATGCCGCGGCGCTTAATAGCCTGCTGCCAGGACGGGTCGGCGCGCACCAGTTGCTGCGACAGCAGCCACTCGCTGCCGAGCAACGCCGGCTGGGCGCCCTCGATCGCCGTCCAGGAAACGAGCGTGCGCTCGCCAATATCCACGAGTGCCTCGATCAGCTGGCGCTGATGGCGGATCGTGACCAGTGCGCGCCGCGGAAGGTTGTCCCCGGGCTTCCAGGCCAGCACCTGCTGCTTGTCCGGTTCGGCGAGGTTGACGAGGACGAGATGGCTCTCGTCAGTCACCTTGCCGGACGCCGCGAGCACCGCGCTCACGATTTCGTACTCGGCGACCGTCAGGCCGTCGAGCGGGTGGGGGTTGTCGGCCCCGGCGACGATGGCGCGGATGGCCACGATCAGGACGGCCAGCCACAGTAATGCCCGCTGCAATTTTGCGGCGCTATTTTCTGCGCGGGTCATGGGCTTGCTCCGTGGTTGCGACGGACGCCCAGTATAAAGCTCAGTTTCCGGCGTCGCTGGCGGCCAGTTCGAGCCGAATGGCGCCGTCGAAGACGGCCGAGCCCTGGGCGCCGATGATGAGCCGCCCCTCGATGAAATCGCCACGGCCCCGGCCGACCAGAAACGTTGGCGTCCCGGTGATGCGGATCTGCGCGGCGTCGCTGGCATCGGAATCAATTTCGGTGAGGTGATTACTGCCGTCCAGGCAGCGACGGAACGCGACGGGATCAAGACCTTCGCTAACGGCGTATTTTTCGAGCGCCTCACGGCCGAGGGCGCTTTGATTGGCGAACAGGACCGAGCGCATTTCCCAGAAGCGCCCCTGCTCGCCGGCGCAATGGGCCGCCTGGGCCGCGCCGCGGGCGTCCGGGTGAATCGGCAGCGGCAGATCTCGAACGGTCCAGCGGACCTGCCCGGTGTCCACAAAGTCCCGCTTCAGTACCGGCCAGGTCGCCTGGTGAAAGCGCTGGCAGTACGGGCAGGCGTAGTCGGTGTACTCGACGACGATCACCGCCGCATCCGGTGCGCCGAGCGCTGGCCGCTCTACCCTCGGCAGCCGCACCACTGCCGGCGTCGACGGCGCGGGCGCCCCGGCCTTGCGGCCGCCAGCCTCCTGTTCCAGCAGCGTCCGGATGGCGCGCAGTTCCTCAAGGATCGCGTCGGCCTGCTCGGTGGTGATGCCGCCCGAATCCGCGCGCGTCGCCGCCGCCAGCGGCGTCCCGAGCAACGCGACACAGGCGGCGAGCAAGACGAGCGGGGCGGAATGGTGCGGCTTAATGGTCCCGATGCTCCGGTTGCACGCCCCGTCTCAGGGCGCCAGCCCCGACGGCCCCGGCGGCTGACCGAGCAGCGTCCGGAATATTGAGGTGTCCTGCGCATTCACAACCCCGTTACAGTTCAGGTCGGCCTTGTCGTAGACCGGGCCTGGAACGGTCATTCCGAGCCGCGGGCGGAACATCGAGGTGTCCTGGGCGTTCGTGGCCCCGTTATTATTCAGATCCCCGTCGCAGCGGTTGCCATAACTATCGCCGTCGGAATCGCACTGGGTCGGGTTCGCCACCAGCGTGCAGTTGTCGACCGCATCGGGCACGCCATCTGCATCGGTGTCGGGCTGGCACTCGTCGTCGGCTGAGTCGGTCAGGCCGTCGCAGTCGTTGTCGATGCCGTCGCCGCAACTCACCTCCGCCGGCGCCTCCGTGCCCACGCACACTGGCACCGAGCAATCGAGCGCGCAACTGCCTGCCGTCTCCGCGCCCTCGCACAGGCCGTCGCCGCAGGAGGCGCGCAGGCGCGGCATCAGGCGGCAGAAGCGGTTGGTGGTGGCGTCGATGCAGCGGTCGTCGTTCTCGTCCACGCCGCAGCCGATGGCGTTCGGCACGCCGGAA
>JAQBGF010000179.1:0-53273 GCA_032122615.1 Gammaproteobacteria bacterium
AAGTTGCAGCAGGATCTCGGTGGTTCGATTCCCGATGGCACGGGTGTGATCGTCAGCCAGGTGGAAGCATCCCAGGGCGGGCTGGCCTGGCTGCCGGACGCTACGAATGGCGAATTTATCGGCAAGACGATCATCGACGCATCGAATCCCGGCACTGGGGGCATCTCCGGGCACGCGACGGCCGTTGGCCAGGCCTTCTACGGAACGGTCACATCCATGGCTCCGGCCATCACGACCATTTCGGCCTACCTGGCGGAAAACTGGCAGAGTTCCGGTTTCCTGCGAGTCCTGGTTGGCCCCGGCGGCCTCCAGCCCAAATATTCGACGAGCCGCATTAACAACCACAGCGTGATATGGAGCAACGCTTCCGGTGATGCCTACGTCCTGCGCCGCACCGACTGGGTGGTTGAAACTGACGAGTTGATCCAGGTCGTCGCAGTAAACAACGGGTCTGGCGGCAGCAGCACGCTGCCGTTGCTGGCCAGTGCCTACAACGTCATCGCTGTCGGCCTCAGCAATGGCCTGCACGATCTGGGCTCGGTGGCGCTGGACACCACTTACATCGCGGGCCGCACGCGGCCCGATATTGTTGCCCCGGCCAGCGGCACGAGCATCGCCACGCCGTACGTGTCGGCGGCCGCGGCCTTGCTGGTCGAGTTGGGCAACAGCAACCCGGGGCTGTCTACCGACCCGGTGTCGGTCAGCATCACCAACCGGGCGGGGGTCCTGGTCCGCAACGCCGAACGCTCCGAGGTGATCAAGGCGGCGCTGATGGCCGGCGCCGATCGCGTCACGCACAATTCGGCCCCGTCCCCGACCAATCTCGGTGTCTACCGGGGTGCCGTCCAGAATCAGACCGCTAACGGCCTCGACAAGCGTTACGGTGCGGGACAGCTGAATGTCCGGAACAGCTACTGGATTATCGCGGGGGGCGAACAGGGCAGCACCGAAGACGGCAACGTGGCCGCCAACGTGAGCAGCCGGGGCTTCGACTACGATCCGCATTTTGGCGGCAGCAACAGCACGAACGCAACGGCTACCTACCCGTTGCCGATCCAGGCGTACCCGAGGCTGCTGACCGCGTCGCTGGTGTGGAATCTGGATATCGAGGGTGGGACGGAAATCAGCTTTGATCCCGCCGTAACACAGGTCTGTGATCCGGCCAGAACGCTCTGTAATCTGAATGTGTCGCTGATCGATCTGGGCAACGGCGACGCCGTCGTTGCCAGCTCAGCGAGCACGAATGAGAACACCGAGAACCTGTGGGTCGTGATCCCCGCCAATGCGCAGTACGCCCTGCGGGTGACTCGATCGGGGAATGACTTCGACTGGGATTACGGTCTGGCCTGGCAGTTGCTTGAGGATGCGGACGCGGATGGAGCCTACGATGATCAGGACAATTGCATCAACGTTGCCAATTCCGAGCAGATCGATTCCGACAACGACGGGTTTGGCAATTACTGCGATGGCGATTTCAACAACAACGGCACCACGAATGCCCAGGACACCACGATATTCAGACTGCAGCTCGGCCTGCGCAGCACGCCGCCGACCTACAACATCGCCGACCTGAACGCTAACGGCGTCGTGAATGCCCAGGACGTCCCGATATTCCGACAACTGCTCGGCTTGCCGTCCGGGCCGTCGGGGCTGGCGCCCTAGGAGTCCTACTGTATGTCGTGTGCCGGGAGAGGGACTTGAACCCACACGATGTCACCACCAACGGATTTTGAGTCCGCCGCGTCTACCAGTTCCGCCATCCCGGCGCGGGCGGCAAGTGTACACGAGGCCAATCTGATCTAGGATGCGCCGGCCATGCATCCGGCCGATTTCCACTTCGATCTCCCCGCTGAATTGATTGCCCAGCAGGCTCTCGCGGAGCGGTCTGCCAGCCGTCTGCTGCACGTCGGTGCCGGACTTCAGGATCTGCACGTCCGCGACCTGCCCGGGCTGCTGCGGCCCGGCGACCTGCTGGTGGCCAACGACACGCGCGTGCTGCCGGCCCGGCTCTACGGGCGGAAGGAGACGGGCGGGAAAATCGAACTGCTGCTGGAGCGGGTTCTCGGCGAGACCGAGGCGCTGGTGCAGCTGCGCGCCAGCCACGCGCCCAGAGCGGGCGCGATGCTCAGCTTTGGAGCGGACGTTACCGCCGAAGTGATCGACCGGCGCAACGAGTTTTTCGTGTTGAGATTCTCGCGTCCCGTCGTGCCCGTGCTGGAAGAACAGGGTCATGTGCCGTTGCCGCCCTACATACGACGGGGCGATGAACCGGCGGATCGCGAGCGCTACCAGACGGTGTATGCCCGGGAACAGGGCTCCGTCGCCGCGCCGACGGCGGGCCTGCACGTTGACGACAGCCTGCTGGCTGCACTGGCCGCTCGCGACATTGAGTTCCAGACATTGACACTGCATGTAGGGGCGGGCACCTTTGCGCCCCTTCGTCCGCAGCAACTCAAAACCGGGCGACTGCACGCGGAGCGGCTTCTGGTAACGCCCGCGCTCTGCGCGGCAGTGGTTGCTTGCCGTGCGCGCGGTGGTCGGGTGATTGCGATCGGCACGACGGCGACGCGCGCGCTGGAGACGGCCGGCGAGTCCGGCGAATTGCGGCCGTTGCGCGGCGAGACCAGCCTGTTCATCCGGCCAGGCTTCAACTTTCAGATTGTCGATGCGATGTTCACCAACTTTCACCTGCCCGAATCCTCACTGCTGATGCTGGTCTGTGCTTTTGGCGGTACGGAGCGGGTGCTGGCGGCCTACCGGCACGCCGTAGCCAGCCGCTATCGCTTCTTCAGTTACGGCGATGCGATGTTCGTCGAGCGCGCCCGTGCGATTTGAGGTTTCCGCAACCGACGGCGCGGCCCGGTGCGGGCGCCTGACGCTGGCGCATGGCACGGTGGAGACGCCGGTGTTCATGCCGGTCGGTACGTACGGCACGGTGAAAGCGATAACACCGGAAGATCTCGTGGGGCTCGGCGCCGAGATCATTCTCGGCAACACGTTTCACCTGATGCTCCGGCCCGGCGGCGAAGTAGTGCAGTCGCTGGGCGGCCTGCACGGCTTCATGCACTGGCGAAAGCCGATCCTCACGGACTCGGGTGGCTTCCAGGTCTGGAGCCTTGAGACCCGCAGCAAGGTCAGCGAGGACGGCGTGGAATTCCGCGCACCGACTGACGGCAGCCTGGTGTTTCTGTCTCCCGAGCGGGCCATGGAGGTGCAGGCGCAACTGGGCAGCGATATCCAGATGATTTTCGACGAGTGCACAACCTACCCGGCAACGGAGGCGCAGGCGCGTGCCTCGATGGAACTGTCGCTGCGCTGGGCGAAGCGTAGTCGCGCCGCCTTCGATGCGGGTCCTGCTCCCGCGCGCGGTTCTGCGGTGTTTGGCATCGTCCAGGGCGGCATGCACGGGAATCTGCGCAGCGAGTCCCTCGCGGGGTTGGTGGACATCGGCTTCGACGGCCTGGCCATCGGCGGCCTGTCTGTCGGCGAGCCGGAAGTCGACCGGCTGCGGATCCTGGAGCACACCCTGCCGCGCATGCCTGCCGCGCAGCCCCGCTACCTCATGGGTGTCGGCACGCCCTCGGATATCGTCCTAGCCGTGCTCCGGGGTGTGGACATGTTCGACTGTGTCATGCCCACCCGGAATGCCCGGAACGGGTCCCTGTTTGTCGCGGATGGCGTCGTCCGGATCCGCAACGCGCGCTACCGGGATGATCCCCGGCCGATTGAGGAGGGCTGCGAGTGCTACACCTGCCGGAACTACAGCCGGGCGTATCTCCGTCATCTGGACCAGTGCGGCGAAATGCTGGGTTCGCACCTGAATACGATCCACAACCTGCACTTCTATATGCAGCTGATGGGGAATCTCCGCCGCAGCATCGGGCTGGGCACCCTTCGGGGCTTTGCCGGGGACTTTCTGGCCCGCCAGCAATCCGGGGCTTCTGTGCCATAATGGCGCGCGTTTTTTTTCGGAATTGCCAGTAAACAATGGGCTTGTTCATTCAGGACGCTTGGGCGCAGGGCGCGGCCCCGGCCTCGGATCCGTGGCTCAGCATGCTCCCGCTGGTCATTATTTTTGTCGTCTTCTATTTCCTGCTCATCCGGCCGCAGCAAAAGCGCCAGAAAGAGCACAAGGACATGGTGGCGAAGCTGGCGGTCGGTGATGAAGTCGTCACGGCCGGCGGTGTGCTCGGCAAGGTCAGGAACGCCGGTGATTCCTTCGTTGAGGTCGAGATCGCCGACGGCGTGCACATCAAGGTCCAGCGGCACACGATCGGCGCTGTCATGCCCAAGGGCACAATGAAGAACGCCTGATGGCGTGCATGCCGTTCTTTGCCGGTTAGATCCGCCCAACAAACCGCCTAACAGTCCTGGTTGTCTACATGAACCGCTTTCCCGTCTGGAAGAATGCCATCGTCGTCATTGCGCTGCTGGCATCAGTACTGGTGTCTTTGCCTAATCTGTTTGGCGACGCACCAGCTGTTCAGGTCAGCCTGGCGAACGGGCAGCCGATGGAGGGCAGCGGGCTGGAGCGTGTGAAGCAGATCCTTGAAGCGGGCAAGGTCGATGGCGCGGCGTTGTCGACGGAGCTGTACACGGCCTTGTACACCGAAAAGGGCCGCGTGATGGTGCGGTTTCCCGCAGTCGATGTGCAGTTCAAGGCGGCGGATACGCTGCGGACCGAACTGGGCAAGGGCTACATCGTTGCCCTCACGCTGACGCCCAGCACGCCGGCGTGGTTGCGGACGCTCGGCCTGAAGCCGGTGCCGCTGGGGCTCGACCTGCGGGGCGGTGTGCATTTTCTCTTTGAAGTTGATATGTCCACTGCCATCAAGCAGCGCCTCGATGCCTACTCGACAGACTTCAACAAGCTATTACGTGACGAACGGATCCGCCGGAGCGTCTCCGTGGTGGGGCGGGATCTGCATATCCGGCTGCCCGACGCGTCGGACGCCGATCGTGCGGAAGCCTTGCTGCGTGATTCAGATTCTGACCTTGAGTTTGAGCGTCGCAGCGCCACCGAGGGCGCACTCATCGTGGCGCGGATGACGCCGGAGCAGGTCAAGGCCCGCCAGGATTTCGCCATTCAGCAGAACACCACCACCCTGCGCAACCGCGTTAATGAGTTGGGTGTCGCCGAGCCCATCGTCCAGCGCCAGGGCCTCGACCGCATCGTCGTGCAGTTGCCTGGCGTGAAGGACCCGGGGCAGGCCGAGCGCGTGCTGGGCGCCACCGCGACGCTCGAGTTTCGCCTGGTCTGCGAAACCGAAAACGCCTTTGAGGCGGAACGCACTGGCCGTGCTCCGCTCGGCTGTGAACTCAACAAGGCTCGGGACGGCTCTCCGGTGCTGGTCAAGCGCCGCACCATCGTCACAGGCGACCAGCTCGTGGATGCCAGTCAGGGTTTTTCCGAGGGTCAGTCGGCCGTCTTCGTGCGCCTCGACAGCAAGGGCGCGCGCAACATGCTGGAAACCACCAAGGCGAACCTGAAAAAGCCCATGGCGGTGGTGTTCGTAGAGCAGAAGCGTGAAACCATTGAACGTGACGGTCAGAAGATCGAGGTTCCGCGGGAATCCCGCGAGGTGATCAACGTGGCCACGATCAATGGCGTGTTCAGCAGCAATTTCCAGATTACGGGACTGGACACCTTAGAAGCGCGTGACCTGGCCCTGCTGCTGCGCGCGGGCGCCCTGGCCGCACCGATTTACAAGGTTGAAGAGCGGACTATTGGTCCGAGCCTTGGTCAGGACAACATCGACCGTGGTCTGCGGGCCTTCCTGATCGGCTTTGCCGTCGTTGCCGTGTTCATGATGTTTTACTACAAGATGTTCGGTTTATTGGCCGACCTGGGCCTGGCGGCCAACGTGCTGCTGATCATGGCCGTGCTGTCACTTCTGCAAGCGGCACTGACCTTGCCGGGCATCGCCGGCATCGTGCTCACCATCGGTATGGCCGTTGATGCCAACGTGCTGATCTGTGAGCGTATCCGCGAGGAACTGCGCAATGGAATGTCGCCGCAGGCGGCCATACATGCCGGTTACGACAAGGCGTTTTCTACCATCGCCGACGCCAACATCACCACATTTATAGCCGGATTCGTTCTGTTTGTTTTCGGCACGGGGCCAGTGAAGGGCTTCGCCGTGGTGCTGTGTATCGGCATCGTCACCTCGATGTTCTCGGCATTAACCGTGACTCGGGCCTTAGTGAACCTCTTGTACGGCAGCCGCAAAGTCGAGCAGTTGTCCGTCTGACGAGTACGACAGTGGAATTTTTCAGCAAAAAGACCAAGTTTGATTTCCTGGGCAGGCGCAAGCCGGCTTTCCTGCTGTCGGCGTTCCTGATGGTGGGATCCCTGATCCTGGTGATTCCTGGCGTACGGGGCCTTAACTTTGGCATCGATTTTACCGGCGGTGTGCTGGTCGAGTTGGGCTACCAGGCAGCGGCGGACCTTCCGGACATCCGCGAGCGGCTTGCCGCCAACGGCTTTGCCGATGCCCAGGTGCAGAACTTCGGGACGGCCAGCGATGTGCTGATTCGCGTCCTTCCCCGGGAGGGCCTGGCGGGGCAGGCGGTTGCCGAGCAGATGCTCGACGTGCTGCGGGCCGGTGACGACAGTGCCGAACTGCGTCGAACGGAGTTTGTCGGTCCGCAGGTGGGCGACGAACTGGCCGAGCAGGGCGCGCTGGCAATGCTCATCGCCATGCTGATGATCCTGCTCTATATCGGCGCGCGCTTTCAGTGGAAATTCGCCGTGGGCGCCATCGTGGCAACGTTGCACGACCCCATCATTACACTGGGATTTTTTGCGATCACCGGTATGACTTTTGACCTCTCGGTACTCGCCGCCATGCTGGCCATTGTCGGCTATTCGGTGAACGACACGATCGTGGTGTTCGACCGGATTCGCGAGAACTTCCGGAAGATTCGCCGCGGGTCGTCGCAGGAGATCATGAACCTGTCGGTGAATGAAACCCTGAGCCGCACGATCATGACTGCCTTTACCACGTCGCTTGTCGTCATAGCCATGCTGTTCTTGGGTGGCGAGACTCTGCGCGGTTTCTCAACGGCTTTGATCGTTGGCATCCTGATCGGGACTTATTCGTCGGTCTTCGTTGCCAGTGCTCTGGCGCTCGAACTCAAGGCGACGCCGGTGGATCTGATGCCGCCGGCCAAGGAAAAGAGCGGCGCTGACTCGACGCCGTAGGAGCGGCTTCAGCCGCGAAGCCGGACCGGGAGTCGCGGCTGAAGCCGCTCCTACGACGAAGAAGGGTTGAGATACGGGGTGAGCAGTGCGTGGAGTGCGTCGTGCACCTTGGGATTGCCGGCCAGAACGTCGCCGCTGTCCAGGTGTGAGTCCTTGCCGGTGAGGCTGGTTACCAGGCCGCCCGCTTCCTGAATCATCAGCGTCCCGGCAGCGGTGTCCCAGATTTCCAGGCCGAATTCGAAGAAACCATCGAGACGCCCGGCCGCGACATAAGACAGGTCCAGGGCGGCCGAGCCCGGGCGACGGACGCCAGCCGTATTTTCCATCACGCTGCCGAGCATCTGCAGATAGGTTTTCATCCAGCGGGTATTGCTGCGGTAGGGAAAGCCGGTGCCGATCAGGGTTCCTTCGAGCTCCTTGCGCTCGCTGACGCGGATGCGCTTGCCATCGAGTTGCGCACCACTGCCACGCATGGTGGTGAACAATTCCTGCCGGCAGGGGTCATAGACGACGCCAACTTCCAGGGTGTCCTTCCTGCGCAAGGCGATCGATACGGAAAACGTGGGAAAGCCGTGCACATAGTTCGTGGTGCCGTCCAGTGGGTCGATGATCCACTGGAATTCACTGTGGCCGGACTTGCCGGTTGAGTAGCCGGACTCTTCGGCGAGGCAGGAATGATCGGGATAGCGCTTGCGGATGCTCTCCAGGATTGCCTGTTCGGCGGCCTGGTCGACCTGCGTGACGTAGTCATTGCGGGCCTTGGCGCGAATATCGAGCTGGTCGAGCCGGGACAGGGCGCGGATGGCGATGTCGCCAGCACGGCGCGCAGCCTGTACGGCGGTGTTGAGGAAGGCCTGCATGGGGGCGCCATTGTACAGAGCGCCGCGGAGGCCGCCAGCCACCTGCATACTATGCAAACCAGTGAGAGAGTCATGACTGCTACTTCGTCCATTCGTTTTGTCCTTTTCGAACCGACCCACCCCGGCAACATCGGCTCGGTCGCCCGCGCCCTGAAGACCATGGGGTTTCGCGAACTCGTGCTGGTAAATCCGCCGTCCGAATGGTTGTGCGGGGATTCCCGCGCGCTCGCTTCGGGCGCCCAGGACGTGCTGCAGGGGGCCCAGGTTGTGACGACGCTGGAGCAGGCGCTTGATGGCTGCGGCCTGGTCCTGGGCGCAAGCGCGCGGCATCGGCGAATTGGATGTCCCGAGATGGATCCGCGCCAGTGTGCTGCCGAGCTCATGGGCCACAGCCTCACGCGGCCGGCTGCCATCGTGTTCGGGCCGGAGCGGTCAGGCCTCGCCAACGAGCAACTGGACCTGTGCAATGGCATCGTCTACATCCCGGCCAATCCCGAATACACATCACTCAATCTCTCGCAGGCCGTGCAGATCATTGCCTACGAATTGCGGCAGCAGCAGATTCTGGTGCGTGAAGTGCCGCCGCCCGAGGCGCCGCTGGCCGGCCCGGCCCAGCTCGATCTCTTCTACGAACACCTCGAGCGGGTCTTGCTCGGGAGCGGATTTCTGAACCCGGCCAATCCACGGCACCTCATGCGTCGGTTGCGCCGTTTGTTCAACCGCACGCAACTGGATGAGAACGAACTGAACATTCTCCGCGGCATCTTAAGCAGTCTGGTCCCGGGTTCGGGCGACAACCCGCCGCGGGACTGATATGTCATGACATTGCCTGTGTACCTGGATTACGCGGCCAGCACGCCGGTGGCGCCAGAGGTGATCGATGCGATGACCTTTGCGCTTCGCTCGCCCGGGCTCGTCGGCAATCCGGCTGCCGGGACGCATGTGCCGGGCCAACTCGCCGCCGCGGCCGTGGCAGCAGCCCGGGCCGAGGTCGCTGCCCTCATTCATGCCGCGCCGGAGGAGATCGTTTTCACGTCCGGCGCCACCGAAGCTGACAACCTGGCGATCATCGGCGGCGCCCGGTTCCGTCAGGGCGATGGCCGCCACCTGGTTACGGCGCTGACTGAACACAAGGCCGTGCTGGAATGCTGCCGGCACCTGGCCAGGGAGGGCTGGAGGGTGACGTGGCTGAAGCCTGACGCCGAAGGAATCATCGCCCCGTCAGCCGTCGAAGCTGCACTGGAGCCGGATACGGTGCTGGTGTCGGTGATGCATGCTAACAACGAGACGGGCGTCGTCCAGGACATCGCCGCAATTGGTGGCCTGTGCCGCAAGCGGCGCGTGCTGTTTCACGTCGATGCTGCCCAGAGTGCAGGCCGTCTGCCAGTTGATGTCCGGGCCCTGCAAGTCGACCTGCTCTCACTCTCCGCCCACAAGATTTATGGACCGAAGGGCATTGGCGCGCTGTTCATCGACCGCGAGCACCTGCGACGGGTTGAGCCTCTGCTGTTTGGTGGTGGCCAGGAGCGGGGCCTGCGGCCGGGTACGCTCCCGACTCACCAGATCGTGGGCATGGGTGAGGCCTTCCGGATTGCCGGCCCGCGGCTTTCGGCGGACCGACAGCACGTGACGAGGCTCCGCGATCGGCTCTGGGCCCGTTTGCAGCTGATCCCGGGCGTAATCCGTAACGGTCATCCGGGGCAGAGCACTGGCCATATCCTCAATGTCAGTGTGCGGGGCGTCGAGGGCGAGAGCCTGCACGCGGGCCTTGGCGAACTCGCCGTAGCCAGCGGCTCGGCCTGCACGAGCCTCACCGACGAGCCGTCTTATGTCCTGCGGGTTCTCGGACGTTCTGCCGCGCTGGCGCGCAGCTCGGTGCGTTTTTCCTTTGGCCGGGAGACGACCGACGATGAGATCGATCGTGCCGCGGAGCTGTTCGCGCGCACGATTGCTGACCTGCGCAAACGGTCGCCGGCGGTGATTCCCAAGATCAGGGACGCGCAATCGGCTGCCGGCGAAGCCCCGGGCCGCATGCTGGCACGCGGCGAGGCCGGTTCGATCGAGGCGGGAACCTGGGTGGTCGTTACCGCTTCTATTCGGGGCGAGCAGGTCGACCGGTTGGAGGCGCGGGTCTACGGTTGCCCGCACACCATGGCCGCCTGTGACCGGGTGGTGCAGCTGCTGACGGGCGGCACCGCTGCCGGGCTTGGGACCCTGGACCCGCTGGCCCTGGCTGCGGCGCTGGAAATACCGGTGGAAAAGACCGGTCGGCTGCTAATCATTCAAGATGCCTTGCGCAACTGCTTGGCGGATTGGGACAATGCTGGGCTGGATCAAAGGAGGCGCCCGTGGCCATCACCCTGACTGAGAACGCCCTGAATCGGGTACGTGCATTCGTTGCGGGTGGATCGTCGGACACAGTCCCGGGCCGTGCCGGCAGTCCCGTGGGCCTGCGCATTGGCATCAAGCGCACGGGTTGCTCCGGTCTTGCCTATGTCATCAACTACGCCGAACAGGTCACGGCGGACGATGTTGTCTTCGATCAGGGCGGCGTGCGGGTCGTTGTCGACCGACAGGCGCTCGAGATGATCGATGGCACGGTCGTGGACTTTGTCCGCGAGGGCCTCAACGAGGCCTTCCGCTTCCGCAATCCCAAGGCCAAGGGCGAATGCGGTTGCGGCGAGAGTTTTACTGTCTAGCGTCGGTATTTTCCAGGAGTTTTTATTAGTGGCTATCGAACGAACCTTGTCCATCATCAAGCCCGACGGCGTGCAGAAGAATCTCGTCGGCGAGGTCTATCGCCGGTTTGAGCAGGCCGGGCTGAAGATTATTGCTGCCCGCATGCTGCACCTGACGAAGGCGCAGGCGGAGGCGTTCTACGCCGTCCACCGCGAACGTCCGTTCTACAAGGATCTGGTCAGCTACATGATCACGGGACCCGTGATTGCCCAGGTGCTTGAAGGCGAGAACGCCATCGAGGCGCATCGGAAGATCATGGGCGCCACGGATCCGAAGAAGGCTGACGCCGGGACCATTCGTCGCGACTTCGCCGCGAGCATCGAGGAAAATGTGGTCCACGGTTCCGATGCCGTGGAGACTGCCCGGCACGAAATCAGTTTCTTCTTCGCCCAGGCGGACGTGTGTCCACGCACCCGTTAGGGGCCTGATGAACGACAACCCTGACCTGCTCCCGTTTGACCTCCGGCCGTTGGGTCTCCCGCGGCCGGAACTCGAGCAGCTCTTTGCAGGGTTGGGCGAGAAGCCCTTTCGTGCCCGGCAGTTGATGCGCTGGATGTACGGGCGCGGCGTATTGGACCCGGTCGCCATGACCGACCTGTCGGGCGCGTTGCGCGAGACGCTCGGACGGCGCGCCGATTTCAGGCTGCCGGCCATAGACACCGTGCAGGAGTCTGTCGACGGCACGACCAAGTGGCGACTGGCCGTCGGCGCGGGACAACTGATCGAGACCGTGTTCATCCCGGAAGAGGGGCGGGGCACGCTTTGCGTGTCGTCGCAGGTGGGGTGCGCCCTCGACTGCTCATTCTGCGCAACGGGACGCCAGGGTTTCAATCGCAACCTGACGGCGGCCGAGATCGTCGGCCAGGTCGTGCTGGCCACGCGGGAACTCGGCCTCGTGGCCGGGAGATCCCGGGTGACCAATGTCGTGTTCATGGGCATGGGCGAACCGCTGGCTAACTTCCGGGCCCTCGTCCAGGCCTGCGGCGTGCTGATCGATGATCTGGGTTTCCAGTTGTCGCGCCGGCGGGTCACCGTGAGCACGTCCGGCCTGGTGCCACAGATTCGCAAGCTTGCCCAGGAGACGAATGCAGCACTGGCTGTGTCGCTGCACGCGCCAGATGACGAGCTGCGTAACGAGCTCGTGCCGATCAACCGGCAGCATCCCATCGCGGAGCTGCTCGAGGCCTGCTGGGACTACGCCGAGGTGACCAATGCCACGGGCATCACCTTTGAGTACGTCATGCTGTCGGGGGTGAACGACTCGGAGGCCCAGGCGCGACGGCTGGCGAAACTGCTCGTTAACCGGCCGGCGAAGGTCAACCTCATTCCCTTCAATCCGTTCCCGGGCAGCGACTACCGTCGCTCGACGCCGGAGGCGCTTGGCCGTTTCCGGCAAGTGCTACTCGACGCCGGCATCATGACGATCACCCGGCGGACCCGCGGCGACGACATCGCGGCCGCCTGTGGCCAGCTCGCCGGTCAGGTGAACAACCGGGTGCGGGCACCCTTAGGCAGCAAGCGGCACGCGGGCAGCGCCACGGTTCACGAGATCCGGTGGCAGAACTGATGCGCAAACCGGGCCTGCCACTGATCCTGCGTGCGGTTGTCCTGTGGGTTCTGATCCTGGGGGCTGCTGCTTGCGTCACCACATCTTCGCGCCCGACGTCGGCGCCGGCTCCCGCCGGGGAAGCGGCGCAGTACAACCTGCAGCTGGGTATCTCCTACCTCAGGCAGAACAACCTGCAGGCTGCGCGGCAGAAACTGGAAAAGGCGCTTGAGCAGGAGCCCGACCTGGCAATAGCGCACGCCGCGCTCGGCATTGTTTTCGAGCGACTGGAGGATCCGAAGGGCGCGGAGCGCCATTATCGGCGAGCCGTGGACCTCGACGACTCCAACCCCGACAACCTGAACGCGCTTGCCGTCTTTACCTGCACCCGCAAGCAGGAACCGCAGGCAGCGTTGAAGCTTTTCGATCGTGCTATCGCGATTCCGCTGTCAGTGAGTGCCGCGAACCGGCCGATGCTCTACACCAACGCCGGCACCTGCGCCAAGAGCGTCGATCTGGCGCGTTCCGAGACCTATCTGCGTGGTGCCCTGGCGGAGGATCCGCTGTTCCCCGATGCGCTGCTCCAGTTGGCCGAGGTCACTCTGGAGCGGGGCAATGCCCTTGCGGCGCGTGGATTCCTCGAGCGCTATCTGGCCCGCGTCAAGGCAACGTCGGCGGCGCTGTGGCTTGGGGTACGCATCGAGCAGGCACTGAACGACAATTCCGCAGCAGCCCGGTACGGCGAGCAGTTGCGGCGCGAATTCCCGGAGGCCGCCGAAACCCGCTTGCTTGCTGAACAGTCACGGTCGCCGGGCTGATCGCAGTCACCGGGTAGCAGCATGGTGGACGGCAATAAGGAAACCACACTGGGCCTCGGTGAGCGACTGCGCTCCGCCCGCAAGGCCCGCGCACTCACACTGCAACAGGCGGCTTTCACGCTGCGGCTTGAGGAGTCCGTGTTGCAGGCGCTGGAGGACGAGCGTTACGACGTGCTGGGTGCCGCTGTGTTTGTTCGGGGCCACCTGAAGGCGTACGCGAGGCTGCTTGGTCTGTCGGAGGAGGTCACCCTGATGGCCTATAGAAACTCTGATCCGAATGCGGATGCGCCGCCCAAGGTGACGCGCGAGCTGGAAAGGCCGCTCACGACGACGCCGGGTCCAACCGTCATCCTCGTAGCGGTGGGCTTTGCGCTCCTGGCGATGTTGCTGGTGTATGTCTTGAGCGCGGGGGATGAACCGGTGCAGCCGGGCGCAACGACTGCGCCAGGACAGGAGGCGGTTCCGACGATCGAATTGGTGCCGGTCCTTCCGCCTGGCCTGGAGCAGGAACCCGAGGCGCCGCCGGAATCCGTGCCGGAACCCGCCGACGAAACCGTGGTAGCACCGGTTGGGGTACCACCGGCAGTCACCGTCGAATGAGCGAAAACCTCCAGGCCATCCGCGGGATGGAAGACCTCCTGCCGCCGTCGAGCGCGGCGTGGCAGCACGTGGAAGGCACCATCCGTGGCCTGCTGCTGGACTACGGGTACCAGGAGATCCGGGTGCCCATCGTTGAGCGCACGGAGTTGTTCAAGCGCTCCATCGGCGAGGTGACCGACATCGTTGAGAAGGAGATGTACACCTTCGAGGACCGCAACGGAATGTCGATTACATTGCGGCCGGAAGCGACGGCCGGCATCGTCCGGGCGTGCATGGAACACGGCCTGCTGCGGAATCAGCGGCAGAAATTCTTTTCGACGGGCCCCATGTTCCGTTACGAAAAGCCGCAGAAAGGCCGCTACCGTCAGTTTCATCAGTTCGACGTCGAAGCTCTCGGCTTCGCTGGCCCGGATATCGATGCCGAGTTGCTGATCCTGCTGGCGCGCCTGTGGCAGCTGCTTGGCATCGGGCATTTGAGCCTGCAGATCAATACGCTTGGCACAGCCGAGTCGCGGCAGATGTACCGGGCCGAGCTCACTGCCTATTTCCAGAAAAGCATCGATCAGCTCGATGAGGACAGCCGGCGGCGGCTTGACCGCAATCCCCTGCGCATCCTCGACAGCAAGAATCCCGACCAACAGGCGCTGATCGCAGGCGCTCCTCAACTCACCCAGTACCTCGATGCCGCCTCCGAAGCCCACTTCAGTGAGTTGCGCGGCCTTCTGGATGACGCCGGAGTGGCCTACACCGTCAATCCGCGCCTGGTGCGCGGCCTGGATTACTACGGCCTGACCGTTTTCGAGTGGGTCACCGATCGCCTCGGCAGCCAGGGCGCGGTCTGCGCCGGTGGCAGGTATGATGGTCTCGTGGCCCACTTAGGCGGCGAGGCGACGCCGGCGATCGGCTTTGCCATTGGCCTGGAGCGTCTCGTCGAGTTATACGGGCTGGTCGGCGTACCCGTGCCAGGCCGGACCCCGGATGTGTATGTAGTGGCGGCCGGCGACGGCACCACCCGGTACGCTTTTCGAATTGCCGAGGCCCTCCGGAATGCACGGCCGCCCCTGCGGGTGGAGACGCATTGTGGCGGTGGCGGCTTCAAGGTGCAGATGAAGCGGGCAGATCGAAGCGGGGCCACAGTCGCCGTGATCGTGGGCGAAGATGAGGTTGCCAGTGGAACCGCCGTGGTCAAGCCACTGCGCGCCGAAGTTGAACAACAAAAGGTTGCCGTGGCGGACTTGACCCGCGCCATCGCTCCTTACCTTGCCAAACCTGAACTTTGATGGGAATGCAGTCGTGGAAGAGTTACTGACAGATCAACAACAGGCTGAGCACGTCAAGAGCTGGGTGCGCCAGAACGGCATCTTCCTCGTGACGGTACTGACCCTCGGCCTCGGCGGACAGTTTGGCTGGAGTCAATGGCGCCATTACCAGGAGCGCCAGGCCGAGGAGGCGTCCGAACTTTACGAGACCTTCCTGCAGTCGGCTCGCGCCAATCAACTGGAGCAGGCGGAGGCAGGCATGGCCAGACTCGCCACTGATTACGGCTCGTCTCCCTATGCAGATCACGGCCGGCTGGCCATGGCGCGCCTGTACCTCGACCAGGGCAAGCCAGAGCCTGCAGCCGAGGCGCTGCAGACGGTGGTCGGTACCGGCGTGACGCCGGAAATCCGCAACATCGCGCGCCTTCGGCTCGCGCGTTTGCTGATCTACCAGGAAAAGTATGACGAGGCTCTGAAGACTGTCGGCGATTCCGGGTCGCGGGCATTTTCGCCGGCTTTCCACGACGTGCGTGGTGATGTGTATTACGCAATGGGCAAGCTGCCAGAAGCGCGCAGCGAGTACGAGCAAGCCCTGAATGGCGATAATTCCGCGAAAGTGATTGAGGGTACCTACGTGCAGGCCAAGCTCGACGATATTGGCGGCGCCACGGCCGACCTCGCCACGCTGCCTGCGGCTCCTTCGCCAGCGCCGTGATGAACGGCCTGTCGGCACACGCCCTGCCGCCGTGGGCAAGGGCCACGGTCCTCGCTCTCGTTCTGGTCGCGCTGGTACTTCCGAACGCCGGCTGTAGCGTGTTTGGCGGCGACGACGACGAGCCGCAACCGGCTGATCTGGTCAAATTCAAGCCGACGATCCGTATCAAAAAGGTCTGGAGCGCAAGCCTCGGTGGCGACAGCGAGTCACTGCGCCTCGCGCTACAACCCGCGTCTGACGGCGCGCGGGTCTTTGCGGCCGCCCACGACGGCAAGGTTTCCGCCTTCGACGCCGAGAAAGGCAAACGCCTGTGGCGGCAAAAAACCAAGCTTCAGTTGTCGGGTGGCCCGGCGACCGATGGTGACGTTGTGGTGGTCGGGTCGAGCAACGGCGAAGTGGTCGCCTTAAACGCGGCTGATGGCCGGCAGCGCTGGCGTACGAAAGTGTCGAGCGAAGTCCTGGCGGCCCCGGCGATTGCCGGTGGTGTTGCCCTCGTGCGTACCGTGGACGGGAAATTGACAGCGCTCGACCTGACCGATGGCCGGCAACGATGGTTCGTGCAGCAGCTGATGCCCCGTCTCACCGTGCGTGGTACGGGCGCGCCTGTCGTGATCAAGGACACGGTCTTCTGTGGTTTTGACAATGGCAAGCTGGCGTCTTATTCGCTGGCCGACGGTTCCGTCGGCTGGGAAGTGCTGCTCGACCCGCCGGCTGGCCGCAACGAAGTCGAGCGGCTGGCCGACATCAATTCGACGATCCGTGCCATCGGTGAAGACCTGTACGTGGTCGGGTATCGCGGTCAGCTTGCCTCGGTCGCGGCAGAGTCAGGCCAGGTCCTGTGGTCGCGGGACGTCCGGAGCTACGAGGGGCTCA
The DNA here is from genome assembly GCA_032122615.1 of Gammaproteobacteria bacterium. Classification (GTDB taxonomy): domain Bacteria; phylum Pseudomonadota; class Gammaproteobacteria; order Steroidobacterales; genus SHZI01. Next base: position 16,615 of record JAQBGF010000179.1, read on the forward strand.
GCGTTGATCTGCAGAATGTCTACGTGTCCGGTGCCGACAGTGACCTGTCGGCCATGGTGAGGCAGACCGGCAGCGATCTGTGGAAGCACGAGCAGTTGATGCTGCGCGATATTTCCGGTCCCACCGCGTACCGGAATTCTGTCGTAGTCGGTGATTTCGAGGGCTATGTGCACTTTTTCGATACCGCCACTGGTGAACTACAGGCGCGTGTGCGCGCTGGCAGCGACCGTGTCACATCGCCGCCGGTAGTCGTGAGCGAGACGATCTACGTGCAAACTGATGGCGGAGACCTGGCTGCCTTCCGGCAGCTTGCGAAATAACGGCACGCGGTCGTGCTGCCGGTTCTTGCACTCGTCGGCCGACCCAACGTCGGCAAATCCACGCTTTTCAATGCGCTTACCGGCACACGGGCCGCGCTGGTGGCGGATTTTCCCGGCCTGACCCGGGATCGTCTCTACGGTTATGCCACCCTGGCTGGCCAGCAGTCGATCGTCATCGACACCGGCGGACTGACCAGCAAGAGTGATGCGCTAAGCACCCTTATTGATCGGCAGGTGGCCTACGCGGTCGCCGAGGCCGATGTTGTCGTGCTGGTGGTGGAGGCCGCGGACGGCCCCTTGCCTGACGATCACGCTATCGTGGCCCGTATCCGCAAGGCGGGGAAGCCGGCGGTGCTGGCGATCAACAAGTCGGAGGGACGTGAACCGCTGCAGCTCGGCGCCGCCTTTTACGAACTGGGTCTCGGCGAACCCATTGCCATCTCGGCCCTGCAGGGCGACCGGTTGGCGTTGCTCGCCACGAGGGTGCTGGCGGAGATGCCCGCCGCCCCAGCCGAGGCCCTCGACGAAACAGCGCCACCCACTCTGGCCGGCACCCGCATCGCCATCATCGGCCGCCCCAATGTCGGCAAGTCGACGTTGATCAACCGCTACCTCGGCGAAGAGCGTTTGCTGACCTCGGACGAAGCCGGTACCACCCGCGACAGCATCCAGGTGCCCTTCAGTCACGATGACCACAACTTTGTGCTGGTCGACACGGCAGGCATCCGCCGCAAGGCCCGGGTTGACGAGATGATCGAGCGCTTCAGCATCGTGAAGTCGCTGCAGGCGCTGGAGGAGGCCGACGCCGTGCTGCTGCTGCTGGATGCGCGGGCCGGTGTTACCGAACAGGATGTGTCACTGATCGGGCTCGCCCTGGAGCGGGGCAGGGCGCTCGCGATCGGGATCAACAAGTGGGATCGTCTGCCGACGGACCAGCGCGAGGAGGTGCGAGTGGCCCTGGATCGCCGGCTGCCATTTCTCGACTTTGCCGATATCCACTACATCTCGGCGCTGCATGGCACGGCCATTTACGATCTGCTCGGGAGTGGGCAGCGGGCGGCGGAGGCGGCGGTCCGGGACCTGCCGACACCGGAGCTGAACCGGGTGCTGAAAGACGCTGTACAGGCTTATCCGGCACCGATGGCAAACCGAAGCCGGATCAAGCTGACCTATGCGCACCAGGGTGGGCGACGGCCGCCACTCATCGTGGTCCACGGCAATCAGACAGATGCCCTGCCGCAGAGCTACCGCCGCTACCTGGTCGGCTGCTTCCGCAAGGCCTTCCGGCTCCGTGGCACGCCAATTCGCGTTGAGCTGCGGACCGGGAAGAACCCGTTCGCCGGCCGGCGCAACAAGCTCACACACCGGCAGGTGAAGCGGCGAGAGCGCGTGCAAACCCGGGGCAAGAAGCGCAATTGAACCCCATATCCATATAACTAATCGATGGAGCGTTCGCCGCGCTCACGCTGCACTTAAATCGGCATAATGCTTCCGCAATGACTGCGGCACGAAAAGTCAGCCCGTATCCCGGGCGGTTCGAGATGCGACGGGGCGGTTATCTGGACCGGCCGGTGATCGCCTACGAAACCTGGGGCCAGCTCAATGAGGCCCGCGACAATGCCATCCTGATGTTCACCGGCATGTCGCCATCGGCGCACGCCACATCGTCGCCCGACGACCCTTCTTCCGGCTGGTGGGAGGAGATGGTGGGGCCTTCGCGGCCGATCAACACCCGCCACTACTTTGTGATCTGTATCAATTCGCTGGGCAGCTGCTTTGGGTCCACGGGTCCGGCATCGATCGACCCGGCGACCGGCAGGCCGTACGGAGTGTCGTTTCCGGTGCTAAGTCTTGAGGACGTTGCCAGCGCCGGCAAGTTCGTCGTGGACCAGTTCGGTATCCAGCGCTTGCACACCGTCATCGGGCCGTCGATGGGTGGCATGACGACGCTGGCGTTCGCTCTTCAATTTCCGGACATGACGCGCAATCTTGCGCTGCTGTCGACGGCGGCGCGGTCGTTGCCATACTCCATCGCGATGCGCTCGCTCCAGCGCGAGTTGATCCGCCGCGATCCGGCCTGGGAGGGCGGTAACTATGCCGCTGGCGCCGGCCCGGTCAACGGCATGCGCCTGGCCCGCAAACTTGGCCTGGTGACCTACCGGTCGGCCCGCGAGTGGGAGCAACGGTTCGGCCGCGAACGCGTGGATGAGGAGCGGCAGACAGGCAACGCCTTTGCCCTGGACTTCGAGATCGAGGCCTATCTGGAAGCGCACGCGGCAAAGTTCATCGGCCAGTTCGATGCCAATAGCTACCTGTACCTGTCGCGGGCGAGTGACCTGTTCGACGTGGCCGAGCACGGCGGGTCAGTAGCAGCGGGTCTTGCGCGGATTCGTGCCGAGCGCGTCCTGGTTATCGGTGTGGAGACGGACACCCTGTTTCCGATAGCCCAGCAGCGGGAGCTCGCGAGCGGGCTGGAAGCGCGAGGCCGGGAGGTGGATCTCGCGGAGTTGTCGTCCATCCAGGGCCACGATTCATTCCTGGTGGACATGGACCGGTTCCGGCCCGTCGTCGCCGCGTTCTTCGGCCAGTAGGAGCGGCTTCAGCCGCGACAACACACTCCGTGTTTCCGCGGTCGTTGACGGGACAGCTCTTGGCCGCCTGTCGGGAAGACCCGCTGAGGGCTGGCCAAGAGCTGCCCCGTCAACGCCCGCGGGCCACGGAGTGCTTTTGGGGTCGCGGCTGAAGCCGCTCCTACTTGACGGTGGCCTTGATCACACCGTCTGCCACCCGCGCCGTAATCGGATCACCCGACTGCAGCTGCGCAGCACGGCGCACCACGCTACCTTTGGCGTCCATCACGATGGCATAGCCGCGCTCGAGTGTATTCAGCGGACTGACCGTGTGCAATCGTCCGCTCAGTACGGCGATCCGTGTGCCCGGAACGGTCAGCCGCACGCGCAGTGCAGAAGCAAGTCGCCGCCGGCTGCTTGCAACGCGCTCACTGGCCATGCGCAGCCGGACGGCTGGCGACGCGCCACGGAGCCGATCCGACGCACCGCGCACGCGCAGCCGGTCAAGAATGAGCCGGTTGCGCAGGGCTGTGCCGAGTTGCGCACGGAGTTCGTCCAGGCGCTGCGCGTTCTGGCGAAGCATGAAGCCGGGGTGGCAACGCCGAAGCCGGGCGGTCGCCGCACTGAACATGGCTCGTGTTCCCTCCAGAATCCGTCGCGCAGCCAGCGCCAGGCGGCGCTCCAGGACTTGCACCCGTCGCAGCCAGTCCCGGCCGTCGGGGACGGCCAGTTCCGCGGCACCGGATGGCGTCGGGGCGCGCACGTCGGCCACCAGGTCGGCAATCGTGAAATCGACCTCGTGACCCACACCGGAGACCAGTGGAACAGGGCAGGCCGCAATGGCCCGCGCCACGATCTCTTCATTAAAGGCCCAGAGGTCTTCGAGGGACCCGCCACCGCGTGCGAGGATCAGCACGTCGCATTCGGCCCGCGACGCTGCGGTCGCAAGCGCCTGCACGATGTCGAACTTTGCCCGCTCACCCTGCACCTGGACGGGGTACACCACCACCGGGATCGCCGGGAAGCGCCGCTTGAGGATCTGCAGTACGTCCCGGATTGCCGCGCCGCTCGGCGACGTGATCACGCCGATTCTTCGGGGCAGGTGCGGCAGGTCCTGCTTCCGCGACTCGTCAAACAGGCCCTCGGCGGCCAGCTTGCGCTTCAGTTCCTCGAGACGGCGGCGCAGCAGGCCTTCGCCGGCGGGTTCGAGGTGCTCGACGATGAGCTGATAGTCGCCCCGCGGTTCGTAAATGCTCACGCGGCCCCGGGCCAGCACCTGCTGTCCGTTGGCCACTGCCACATTCGTGTTGCGCCCGCGGCCTTTAAACAGCGCGCAGCGGATCTGTGACTTGTCGTCCTTGAGCGAGAAATACAGGTGCCCCGAGGCGGGGCGGGCGAGATTGGAGATTTCGCCCTCCACCCACATGGGCGGCAGGTCCTGCTCCAGCAGCTGGCGGGCGAGACGGTTGAGCTGGGAGACGGAAAACACCTGTTTTCCGGGAGGCTCCTTAAGGTCGGCCGGATTGCGGGAGACAGGTGTCATGCCGGCAGTTTACGTGCCCTGACCGGCCGCGTACCATGGCGCGTCTTATGCGGATCACCCATGACGCCCTGACGTTTGACGACGTCCTTCTCCAGCCGGCGTACTCGGAGATCCTCCCCCGGGAAGTCAGCCTTAAGACCCGGGTGGCCCGCGACATCATCCTGAACATCCCCATTCTCTCGGCCGCCATGGACTCGGTCACCGAGGCGCGCCTGGCCATTACGCTGGCCCAGGAGGGCGGCCTTGGCATCATCCACAAGAACATGAGCCCGGCCGACCAGGCCCGGCAGGTGGCCCAGGTCAAGAAGTACGAGAGCGGCATCGTCAACGATCCGATTACCGTCCGTCCCGACCAGACCATTCGGGAAGTTCTGGATATTACTCATGCCCACAATATCTCCGGAGTGCCGGTGGTGGACAAGGGGCGCACGGTCGGCATTGTCACCAATCGTGATCTGCGCTTCGAAACGCGCCTCGACGCGCCGGTGTCGTCCGTGATGACACCGGAAAGCCGGCTGATTACGGTACGCGAGGGCGCCGACAAGAAAGAAGTGCTCGGGCTGTTGCACAAACACCGTATCGAGAAGGTGCTGGTGGTGGCGGAAAACTTCCAGCTGCGCGGCATGATCACCGCCAAGGATTTCCAGAAGGCCCAGGACTATCCCCTGGCGTGCAAGGATGCCCGTGGCGCCCTGCGCGTGGGCGCGGCGGTCGGCACCGGCGGCGACACGTCCGAGCGGGTACGGTTGCTGGTGGAGGCGGGCGTCGACCTTTTGATCGTCGATACGGCCCACGGCCACTCCAAGGGCGTGCTCGACCGGATCAGTGCCATCAAGAAGGAATACCCGAAGTTGCAGGTGGTGGGCGGCAACATCGTCACGGCGGAAGCCGCCAGGGCGCTGGTCGCGGCCGGTGCTGACGGCGTGAAGGTTGGCGTGGGCCCCGGATCGATCTGTACCACGCGCATCGTGGCGGGGGTCGGCGTGCCGCAGATCACGGCCGTCGCTGACGTGGCGGCCGCACTGGAAGGCTCCGGCGTACCGCTGATCGCCGACGGCGGTATTCGCTACTCGGGTGATCTCGCCAAGGCCATCGCCGCTGGCGCCAACTGCGCGATGATCGGTAGCCTGTTTGCCGGCACGGAAGAGGCGCCCGGTGAAGTCGAGCTGTACCAGGGGCGGTCGTACAAATCCTATCGGGGCATGGGGTCACTGGGCGCGATGTCCCAGCGCCACGGCTCCTCCGACCGCTACTTCCAGGACCCGTCATCCGAACTGGAGAAGCTGGTGCCTGAAGGGATCGAGGGCCGGGTGCCCTACAAGGGCAACCTCGGCCCTATCGTGACCCAGCTGATCGGCGGTTTGCGTGCCGCGATGGGCTACACCGGCTGCGGTAGCATCGACGAGATGCGCACCAAGCCGAACTTCGTGCGCATCACCGGCGCCGGCATGCGCGAGAGTCACGTGCACGACGTGTCGATGACCAAGGAGCCGCCCAATTACCGGACGGAGACGTGACGGAGCGGGCGCCGTGAAACCGGCGGCCGGTACGCCAGTGCCCAACGTTGCCGAGGATGCCGCCGCCCGGCGCGTCCTGATTCTCGACTTCGGTTCCCAGTACACCCAGCTGATCGCCCGCCGCGTGCGCGAAGCCGGTGTGTACAGCGAGATTCTGCCCTGGGACGCGGAACCCGCGTCGATTCGTGAATTTTCCCCCGCCGGCGTGATCCTGTCCGGTGGTCCTGAGTCCGTTATTTCCGGTGCGACATTCAGCGACGTGACGCCGACGATCCCGGAGCTGGTGTTCGAGCTTGGCGTGCCGGTGCTGGGCATTTGCTACGGGATGCAGGCGATGGCGGCGCAGCTTGGCGGCGAAGTAGAGTCCTCCGCACATCGAGAGTTCGGTTATGCCTCGGTCACCCCCGCAGGCGGCAACGAACTGCTGGGCGGTTTGGCGCAGAGCGCGAGCCTGAATGTCTGGATGAGCCATGGTGATCGGGTGCGAAAGCTCCCGACCGGATTCAAGCCGATCGCAAGTTCGGCCAGCGCGCCGCTGGCTGGCATGGCCGATGAAGCGCGTCACTACTACGGCCTGCAGTTCCACCCGGAAGTAACCCACACGGAACACGGCCAGCAGATCATCGAGCGTTTCGTGCGCGACATCTGCGGCTGCCCCGACACCTGGCGGTCCGGCAACATTATTGCCCGTGAGATCGATCGGGTTCGTGCGCAGGTGGGGCGGGATCGCGTGCTGCTGGGCTTGTCCGGTGGTGTTGATTCCTCAGTCGTCGCGGCGTTGCTCCACGAGGCCCTCGGCGACCAGTTGATCTGCGTGTTTGTCGATACCGGCCTGCTCCGTCTGCACGAGGGCGATCAGGTGATGGCCGTGTTTGCCGAACACCTGGGCGTGACGGTGATCCGGGTGAATGCGGAGGAGCGCTACTTGAAGGCACTGGCCGGCGTTGCCGATCCCGAGGCCAAGCGCAAGATCATTGGCCGCCTGTTCGTCGAGATCTTCGACGAACAGGCCGCAAAGCTCAAGGACGTGAAGTGGCTGGCGCAGGGAACGATCTACCCCGACGTCATCGAATCCGCCGGGGCAAAATCCGGCAAGGCCCACGTGATCAAGTCGCACCACAACGTCGGTGGCCTGCCGGAGAACATGCGGCTGAAGCTTGTCGAGCCGATCCGCGAATTGTTCAAGGACGAGGTCCGCCGCGTCGGCGTGGAACTCGGGCTGCCGCGCGAGATGGTCTACCGCCACCCGTTCCCCGGTCCCGGGCTCGGCGTGCGCATCCTCGGCGAGGTCAGGCGCGAGTACGCCGACCTGCTGCGCCAGGCCGATCACATCTTCATCGAGGAGCTGCGCCGCGCAGACCTGTACGACAAGGTGAGCCAGGCCTTCGCCGTGTTCCTGCCGGTGCGCTCGGTCGGCGTGATGGGTGATGGCCGGCGGTACGACTGGGTGATTGCGTTACGCGCGGTCGAGACCATTGATTTCATGACAGCGCGTTGGGCACACCTGCCCTACGACTTCCTGGATCTCGTCTCGCGGCGGATCATCAACGAGACGGCAGGCATCTCGCGCGTCACCTACGACATCTCCGGGAAGCCGCCGGCCACGATTGAGTGGGAGTAGGGGTGCCGACCGGCCGGGTCGCGAACCGCTGCTGGGAAGGGACTTTGTTCGACCTATCCGCGAAGGAAACTTGCAGATTTCAGATATTCTTCAGGTGGGGAGTATCAGGAAAAAAATCCGTTCCGGATCATGATTCGAGAATTGTTCAAGCGCTCTAATCAACAATCTGGTAGATCATTGTGCGAAATAAGGAAAGCCTCGTGCTCAAGCCTGTCGAACTCAATCTGGAATCTCAGAGGCTTTTGGAAATTGTCGCACTATTTATTTTTGGTTCTATCGCACTCCTGGCCTTCCTGGATGTTTTTGTAAATCACTACAAATGGACTGAGGTCGGAGCCCTGCGCCGACTGGTAAACATTACTCGCGAGGACAGTATTTCAAATTGGTTCTCGGCCATGCTATTGCTTTTAAGTGGAGGCATTTGCTTTCTTATTGCCTTTGCCTGTAAAGCCATAGGAATTACCAATAAATCCGAACAACGGCGTGTCTGGGGCTGGACCGGTATAGCTGTGTTCTTTTGTTATATGGGTTTCGATGACGGCACTAAATTCCACGAAAGAATCGGCACAGCCTTTAGTTCGTGGGTCTACCGCGATGTTGCACTCAGTCCTGACACCCCACGAATTCTTGATTACTTCCCGAGCTATTCCTGGCAAGTCTTGTTTGGTCCAGTGTTTGGCCTAGTTGGCCTGGCCATGTTGGTGTTTTTGTGGCGGCAGCTTAAGGCCTCACGGCTGAGATTATATTTGCTTGGCGCATTCTCGCTTTATGGCTGCGCCGTCATCCTCGATTTTGTCGAAGGACTTGAGAGTGGGCCCTATCGTAGCCCAGCCTCCTTTTTCGGGGCCTCGGAAGATACAGTTGGCCATATGTCAAAGCTGGTAGAAGAGAGTATGGAAATGGCGGGAACAGGCATCTTCTTATTATTGTTTCTAATTTGCCTGTTGCGGGTCACCGACTCCTGGAGGATTACAGTCGACGGCAAACGTTAGCCTTTAAATGTTGCTCTCCCGCAAGGGTCGGGAGTGTTAACCATGTCATCGGAACTGAGTGACACCCTTCTCTCGGGGAGGGCACTCGTATTCCGCCCGCCCGCGCGGCCGGCCCTGGTCAGCCACAGGCCGCCGGGAAATGGGACCTCTCTCGCAGTGCCGAGGGTGCGGTGCACGGTACAGTTGCCGGACCGGATTCCCAGTCTTTTTGCCCCTATGTCTGAACTCGCTGAGTTGCTGAGCCACCAGCCCTTGCCGGGCGGTGTCCTGCTGCGTGGGCTGCCGGTGGCGGACGGGCGTGAGGACCACCTGATACGCCAGGTGATGGCCCTGGCAAACTCGGACTCTGCGAGCAGCCGCTGCCTGGTGTTCGGCGCCGAGCAGGGCGCCGCTGGCACGGTCGCGGTGATCGGCCTCTGCGACGCGGACGTGGCACGGTTGACCGCGCAGCTCCGGCTCTGCATAAACGCGATCGAGCCTGCGCTCGACGTGCGCGTCGTCACTGCAGTGGTTACCGGAAAAACCGTGGCGGCGCTGGTGATCGACAACTCGTCGAATCCTCCCTACGTCGCGGGCCCTGCCTCGCCCGGGGATCTGCGGGCGGGTGAGTGCTGGCTGTTCGACGAACAGGGCCTGCGGCCCGCCGCACGGGCGGATCTGGACAATATGTACGCGACGCGACGCCAGCGCCAGCAGCAAATTGTGCTCATTGGTATCGGCGACGACCCGCGCAATGAAATTCTTGAAGTCCAGGTGCCCGACAACTCAAAGCTTCCATCCCGCGTCGCGACCCTCAAGCTCTCGGCGGCCGTCAAGGCCCAGGCGATCGCCGCCGCGATCGTCGGCCGCGACGACACCGCCATGGCCCGCCTGGCACATTTGCGGATCTTCGGTGCCGACGAGCCGTTCCGGCAGGACGGCCCAACCACGTTGAAGCGGGCTCTGAAGGAAGTGCCCGATGAGTATCGCGAGGCGGACCTCTACTACCGGTTCGAAGAACGCGCGGTACGGATGAATCTCTCCGTCATGAACAACTGCGCCGAGGTGTTGCGCAGCGCGATACTGGACCTCACGTTCCCCGTTGTGGCGGGCCTGGAGTTCGCCACGCAGCTGTGTGGGCCATCCGGGCAAAGTTCGAACATGAAACGTGCCTATCCGGAAGTACGTCAGGAGAAGGACTGCATCCGGGTCCGCGCCTCTCTCGGCGACCTGACACCGGGCAGCACCACCCGGGCTTTTCCCGCGGCACTGCGGCTCGCCGTCGACCGGTCACTGGTCGGGCAGAAAATTGCGCTTCGGTACATCCTGGATGCGGAAGGCCTGCTCGCGCCGCGACAGGGGCGGCTGCGGATCAAGTTACGGGCGTGACCCCAGGCGGCCACGATTACTGGCTGCCTGCTAGGCAAATCGCCGGCCAAACCGGCTCATAAACCTCGCATACAGCTCGCGCTGCCCGCAGTGCGTCAGGTAGAGCATTCCGTCGACGTCTTCGGGGCGCAGCGTGTCGTTATCATTCCGACACCCCGGTATGTCCATAAATAGAAGTTGTTCCTTGCACAGGTCCACAATGTCGTCTTCCGGCGCGTCAGAGGACTTCTTGAGATGCCAGGCGTATCGGGCGATGAAATCCGATTTCCTGAGCCAGGGCACGCGGAATAGCATGAGGCCTGTTTCAAGGCACTTATGGAAAGGATCAAACGCGGCAAGAACAGCGCGATTTTGTTTTTCCAGAAGGCCTATTCCTTTGGTCCAGTCAACGCACGAAAGCAAATCAGCCTCAACGTGGGCGACGTAGTCATATTCGTTGTCAATCGCCAACTGCAGTCCCTGACAGAAGGCCCGGCCCCACCCATCACGGCCACCCTTGGCCAGATGACCGACGTTGTCGGCAAAGTTCACGATGGTCTTTGGCGAAGCTAATCGGACACCGGTTTCAATCGCGGCTCCGATTTCCATGTACGCGAAATCACTGAGCACATCATCCCCGGTTCGATAGGCCTCGTACGAGGTGGAATCGATCAGCGCGAGGGGCCACCCGGGATTGCAGACCTCATGACACCGCTTCCAGTCCACCGCCAACTCAAGAGTTGTGTGGTCGTAAGCGAAAAACGTGCCAAAAATGAGACCTCTCATGGAATAGTGCCACGCCCCCGGTTTTAGACGCGCGTGCGAGCGCTTGAAAAGCCGACGAGCGGATCATACAACGAGCAGGGAGGTCGACGGAGTGTCTCATCGGGGCGAGACGGCTGAATCTACCCGGTCGGGACCGGCCGTTCGCCAGCCACGTAAAGCGCGGTTACTGCGGCTGCAGTTGCTGAGTGGCCTTTCGCCGTGTTGCCAATCCTGGCAATAGCATCGGCGTTTGCTCCGCGTAGGAAGCGTATTCCGGGAACACAGAGCGCAGCACCGCTTCTTCGTTGCGGATGCGCAGATACTGGAAGCAGAGCGCAATCGTAGCGATGCCCAGCGCCAGCCAGGACGGGTTGCGCAAGATGATCCCGGCAAGCATCACTGCCTCGCAAGCATAAAGGGGATGACGCGAAAGCCGATAGGGTCCGGCGGTCACTAATTGCCTGGCCTGGGCCATGACGCTGAACGACCGTCCCAGCCACGCCAGGCAACAGATGGAGAGCGAACAGCCGATCAGCACGATGATATCGGCTAGCAGTGCTATGGCTGGCGCAACCTCGACCGGCGGCAGCGCAATGAACGTGGTGGTCGCGAAGGCGCCGATGAGAGCAACCATCCGCGGCTGAAAGCCGTCTGCCGATCGCTTTGGCGGCAAACGCGCAATGGTGGTGGCGACGATCAATAGCAGGAAGCCGAGGCCGGCAATGCCCGATGCCAGGGCGATGACATCTCTGGCCTGCCAGGTGGCATCAGCCAGTGAGGTGTATACGGCATTTGCCTTCAGGGTCGCGCAGACCGTGAAGAAGAAGGTCATCGCGCTGCGGCCGATGAGTTCGCGCGTTTGCTGGGGGATGATCACTGCTTGTGCGTTCCACTTTTGGCAGCACGGGAAGGTACCCGGGCTCGACGTACTTGTCGGCGACCGCTTCCGCAATTCCGTGGCGGGATGAGCGTGGGGCCTCGGATTTAACATAACGCATGCCCACCAATCTCGTTCCCGAGGGGGGGGGGCTTGAGCGGCGCGAGTCTGGCGGCGTAGTCTGCGTCTGGAACGGCCCTGTGGGCCGCGTCAGGCCGCCTCCCGACGCCGCCGCCGGACCAACAACAATAACCGGGGGTCAACATGCGATCTCGAACCATCGCCGTTGCCGTGCTTCTCGTGCTTGCCATGCCAGTTGCCGCGCAGGCGGAAAACGGTCTGAAGAAGTTCACCGACGCACTGAGCAAGCTGGCCAAGCCGGCCAGCGGACCCCGGGGCAACCTCGTGGTTAACGGCGGTTTCGAGGAACCCGTTGTGCGGAAGGGCGGGTATATCACGGTCAATTCGGGGCAGGCATTTACAGGATGGCAGGTCGTAGGAACCGGCAGCGTGTCGCCTATCAGCGGCGATTACACGCTGTCCGGTATCCGGTTTCCCGCCCACGCAGGCGCGCAGTGGCTGGACCTTACCGGACCTGGTACCAATGCTGCCGCAGGTGTGCAGCAGACCGTGGCTACCGAGCCTGGGAAGAGCTATGAACTGGCTTTCTGGGTCGGTAACGTGGCTGGCGGCAGCTTCGGCACGACCAGCTCCGTAGAAATCCTGGTGGATGGCCGCTCGCTCGGGGTTGCCCTTAACGACCGGAGTATCCCGGGCCAGCTTGGCTGGGGCCTGTTCAAGATGCCTGTAACGGCCACCGGGAACACGACCACCCTCACGTTCATCAACCGCGATGCGCGCAACGACAACAGCAACGGGCTCGACGATGTGTCGCTGGTGCCTGCCGCGGCAGGCCCGGCCACCGCGGCCACCGCGCCGGTACTTACCGAGTCGTTCGAGATGCCGGCAACAGGCAATTACACCACCTATCGCGCGGGCCAGTCCTTTACCACGGGCAGTAACACCTGGACCGTGCAAACCGGCAGCATCGACATCGCCAACATCCAGGTGCGGCGCGAGGTCGTGGCCGCCGACGGCATCCAGACCGTGGACCTGGCAGGCTCGCCGGGCGCTGGCGTAATCGCTACCACCTTCCCGACCACCGCCGGGCAGGCCTACAGCCTGACGTTCCAGTACGCCCGCAACAACGGCATTGGCAATACTCCGGCCCGTGCGAAGGTTGAGGTGGTCGGCGCCGCTACGCTGCTGCAGGCGGAGATCCGCCACGAGGCGGCGAGCCAGCCGGCAAGCGCCAACCAGCCGTTCAACGGCAGCTTCGTTGCCGACGGCGCGATGACGACCCTGCGCTTCACCTCGCTGAACGATGGCAATACCGGCATCACGGTGGACGGGATTTCCGTGTCGCCCGTGTCGCCCGCACCTAACCTGAGCGGGGAGTACGTCTACCAGGGCAGCGGAGTGGCGACGGTGAGCCAGGTCGGCGACGAGGTGCGCATCTTCTTCACCTGGACGCCACAGGGCGTCGGGCCGCACTACGAAGCCAAGGGCAAGCTCGCGGGGGATACGATCAAGGGTGAGTGGTACTCGCTCTACGCGCAGAAGGGCTGGTTCAAGCTGGTCGGCAAGGTTGCGCCCAACGGTGACATCGACTTTGCGAAGAGCGATGATCCGATCAACGCGAATTTCCGAAAGACGGTCCTGACCCGAAAGAAATAGCGCGCCGGTATTCTTCCGGCTACTGCGGGACCTGGACCCGCACGATGGTCGTGCCGGTGCGCGCTTCCTGCATCTCGTATTCGAGGATCTGCGTCGTGATCGTGCCACCACCGGGCCCCGGCTGCACGGCAGTGATCTTCAGGTAGGTGTCGAGTTCCACGTTGCGGCCGCCGCCAACCCTGTCACGAATCGACTGGGCGTCTTCCGGTTGAACTTTCCAGATTTGCGCGGTCCGGCCGTTGGCAAATTTCAGTGAGACCTTCTGCCCGAAACCGGCGAACTCCACCACCGAACTCGGCGCCAGTGCCCGCACCGTGAATTCGCCGTAGGTCGGGTCGTAGTCGCTGAGGTTGGCGCTGCTGAGCGACAGGCGGATGAAGCCGACGCCGCCCACTGCCGCAAGGCCGGCTTCCAGCTCGCCCCGGATCGCGGTTCGCTGGGCCGCTTTCTCGATAGCCGGGACGAACTTCACGCGGCTGTCCTGCTCGATCCAGCTGTCAATCGGCGGCGTAATTCCGGCGAGGTGGTAGTACAGAAACACCATGGTGTTGTTGTCGGGATTGACCAGTTCGCCGGTCCGGCCACCGAGGGCCGGGCCTGTTGCCGCGCTGCCGGCCGGTGCAGCGGCGACGTCTTGCGAAGATCCTGGTGATGCAGCCGACGCGGCGCCGGCCACGGGCTGGCCCGCGGCTGACGGCGGCTCGGAGCTGCCGCAGGCAGCGACCAGAGTGGTTGCCAGAAGGATGCCAGGGAGGCTACGCATGGTCGGCCCCCTAAAGCGTCGGTGCGTCCGCATTCTTCGCGGCGTCCTCGACCGCCTTCGCCCGCTTCTGCTGCTCCATCTGTTCCAGTGACTGCTCGGTCGCCGTCACCCGCTCGTAGCCATTGGCCTGGTCGACGACCCCCACCTCCATGGAACGCGCGAGCGCGGGGTTATCGCGGGTCGGTATGAGCTGGGCCTGGACCACGAGGCCGCAATCCGGCGACAGGTTGACGCCGCCTGAGCCCCCGGTGCCTCCGCACCGGTTATAGAGCGGCGAGGTTTCCGTCACCGGCCTGGCCAGGGGATCGTAGATCCAGCGCATGTATCGCTGGCCAGGGTTGTCCTGGTCCATGCTCGGCGCCCCGTACTTCTTGATCAGGGCTTCGCTGACACTGGCCACGGTCGGGTTGCGGCCCTCTTCGAACCACTCCTCGCGGCCGGCGGCCACCACGATCTCCTGTCCCGGCATGCCCATCGTCGTGACGTGCCATTTCGACTGCCCGGGCGCGAGGTCGTAGCGGACGGCATTGCCGCTGCGGGCGATCATGTCGTCCTGCATCTCCTTCATGATCTGCTTGGAAGACTTCTCCACGCGCGGCTCCGCCAGCCGGGCGGTGAACCCCTGGCGCACGGTATTGCCATAGGTCTGGATTTTGAAGCCGCTGGTGATGGGGCCTGTCACTACCATGAGGTCGTTGGTGCACATCACGACGTTCGCCGCTTCCTCGTAGGTCATGCCGGGGCGCACGCCAATCACGTCGTCGACCGGCGCGCCGTCTGCCCTCTTCGGCATCTTGATTTTCGCGGGACACTTCACCTTGCCGCGGGCTTCTTCGGCCACTTCCTCCGCGCTGGCATTTCCGGACGGTGCCGGCCGTGCGCTCGCGGCTGTGCCCGGGGTGGGCTTGGGTTGGTCGGATCCTCCGCAGGCTGCCAATGCGACGGCAGCCGCCATCAAGAGAAATGCCCGTTGAAGCAGACGCATAAATTCCCCCTATAGCGATCGTTGTTGCTGTTTCGATGGACGATATCACAGGTCGCGCGCCGGACCGGAGTCCGGGAATTCAGAAAATGACCCGTCACTTTTTGCAGTGCAGACGGAAATTGATTTCGCGCCGTTATAAAGTCTCCGGCGCCAGCGCGGGCGGCGGCCGGCGCAGCAGGATGATGCCGAGCCAGGGCGCCCACAGCAGGACCGTAAAGAGATAGACCGGGATGTAGGCGATTGCCATGAGCAGGCCCGCCGCGCCGGACAGGATGCCGTACCAGCAGAACGCCTTTGGCAGCGTGCTGGTCTTCAGCCCGCACCAGGACAGTTGCACGGCGAACCAGCCGAGCCCCACCTGGGCGAGACCGTTGACCGTAATGCGCATGACGGTCGCCGCCATGTAGGCGGACTCGCCGAGGTCGGGATTGGCGTCGGCCAGCAGAAACAGCGACTGCCGGCCGATGACGTGGGACAGCCCGAGCAACAGGAACCCGGCGGCCGAGAGCAGCCCGGCCGCGAGCGCGATCAGCGCCGCCGCGGGCCGGTGGCTGCGATAGGCGGCCCAGGCGCCGAGCGCGAGGATCACCATCGCGAAGCCGCTCGCCACGTGGCCGAGGCCGGACAAGAGCCAGGGCCACGCGCGGCTCGCGTTCATCAGCTTCGCCAGGTCGGCGTAATCGGCGTAGCTCGCGAAGCCGAGGTACTTAGGCTCGATCCACGCGCCGTTCAGGTTGTGCATCGCAAATGCCAGGCCAATGACAAGCGCGGCATACCCCGATGCCTTCACCAAAGATTCCATGGACTTAGGCCCCGGCTAATCGCTCGCTACGTCAGAATTACTGAATACCAACAACGACCCCGGTTAGCCACGACACGACCCAAAAGAACCAGATCGGCAGGCCGACTTTGTGGAAATTGTTCAGCATCCGGTCACTGTTTCGATACACGGCATAGGTGCCGCTTACCGTCACTACTAACATCAGGCCCAGTGCCGTCAATCCAACGATCGTGTGCAGATCGTAGATTACTTCCGGGATTGTCGAACTCATCAGCTCCGTCGCAAGGATATCGCAGCCCAGACCCAGATAGAAAAAGACCAGATGTCTGGGCTTGAGTCGCTTGTTTAGCCAGTTCCACCAGACCGCGACTGAATAGAAAATCAATGCGGCCACGATTGTAATAACAGCAATTAGTATGACAGTCGGCATCACCCGTTCCTCCATATATTAATCATCAGCCATGACCTCGCCACATGCGCATCAAGAGATCATCCCTTCGGATAAACTGATGCCACGTTGCGCCGGATACGTGCAAAAGCAGAAGTGCGCCGCCGGCTTTCCAGCAAGCCAGGTGAAGTTCTGAAAACAGGTCACTGGCAAAAGTCGTTCCTTCCGATTGCGCTGAGACCATTCGTGGAATTTCCCAGCCGAAGAAAAGAATCGGCAATTCGTCGGGGGACGTCGACAAGACGGCCCAGCCGGTTAGCGGGTAGAAAAACATCAGGAAATACAAAAAGCCCTGGGTAATCCGGGCCAGATAGAGTTCATAGGCGGACCGGCTCGCCGGTAATTCCGGTGTGGGGTTATTCAGACGCCAGTTGATGCGCCAAAAGGCGAGGATAAGAACAAGAAAGCCGATGGTGTGATGCACGTTGGCGGTAAGCATGATCCAGGGATCGTCGCCCTGCGATGCAATGTTGTCCTCGATGAGGTCTACCATCCAGAAGCCAAGGGGAATCTGAACGGCTACGATTAATACCAGGATCCAGTGCGTGGCACGAGTCATCGATCCCCAGGCGGTAGCGGTATCTTTTAACATGAGGTTTTACTGTGGCGGCGATTTGGCATGGATCGGCGCTGAGAAGTGTTACTTGATACGCTCGTCGCGATTTATGCTGTCGAACTGACACTGTGCCGGTGATGGCCCGGGAACTTAATAGGGGATAGTGCTTAGTTCACTCGACGTGCCGCGCTCAGCGCGGCTGCAGCCAGGTCGGCAGGAAGCTGTACGGATCCTCCTGCGCTGTCGTTCGGGAATGCATGTCTGCGTTCGCTTCGTTGAGGTAATGTCGATGGGCAATAAAGTGGGGAATTTCACAAAAGTATTTCGCCAACCAGCGACGCCGGCGCCAGTTCCGCTACCTGGAAAGATGGGAACGGTATACTTCTTGCAGCTTCGAATTCTTTGGTGTGCGATGTGGTGGTTACCCCCCAATGCCTGAACTACCCTATCTGGAGGAAGTGAAGCAGCAGTACGAGGATCTGCCGTATCCGCCTCGAAACCCGGCCGACGATGCGCGAGTCCTTCGGCAAAGCACACCGACATGCCTGCTCGCGATCAACCATCACTGCTTCGGTGGCAAGAGGGATTTCCGGGCGGGTTTCCGCTGCCTGGTGGCCGGCGGAGGCACCGGGGATGCGCTGATTTTTCTTGCGGAGCAATTACGCGACTACGATGCCGAGGTGGTGTACCTCGATTTCTCCAGCACCGCACGCGGAATCGCCGAGGAGCGCGCTCGCGTTCGTGGCCTGAACAATATCCGCTGGATAACCGCTTCCATCATGGAACTGCCGCGGCTCGATCTGGGGGATTTCGACTTCATCGAATGCTGCGGTGTCTTGCATCATCTGGAGTCTACGGAGGCTGGCTTGCAAGCCCTGAACTCGGTCCTCAAAGAAGACGGTGCCATCTATCTCATGCTCTACGGCACGTATGGGCGCCGGGCCATCTACGACATGCAGAATCTGCTCCGGAATTACCTGCCGGGTGACCGTGATGCGCGGGAGAAAATCCGGATGTGCCGGCAGCTGCTGGCCGGGCTGCCCGGGACCAACAGCTTCATCCGCCATCTCGCCGCCCTGGGACTGGAGTTCAACGAGAAAGTTTTCGACGATGCCGAGATCTTCGACCTGCTGCTCCATAGCCAGGATCGTTGTTTCGATGTGCCGGGGCTTTACGCGCTGGCGCAGTCCGCCGGACTGCACCTGTTGAGCTTTGCCTTGCGGTCCGATGCCTATGATCCGGTCAGCCATGTCAGCGATCGCGCGGTGCAGGAGTACCTGAAGACCCTCAATCCGCGGCGGCAACAGGCTCTGGCTGAGCAGATGGTCAGTGACATTGACAGACACTATTTCTACCTGGCCCGGCAGCCTGGCCGGGGTGCCAGCTGGCACGACCAGGGCAACGCGTTGCGGGCCTATGGCCCCTTGATGAGAGGCGCCCCCCAGATAGCGGATGCCATGGTGCCAGGCCCGGGCAATGTCCTTAACCTTCAGACTGATGACCGCGTGCTGCAGATTCCCTGCACTGCCATAGCGAAGATAATCTACGCCCACATGGATGGTGTTACCTCAATGCGGACACTCCGGGAGCGGATCATGGAAACCGTGCCCAACGTAACGCCGACGGCCATCGAGCGCGAGTTGGAAAGCATCTACAATCAGCTGCATCCGCACGGTTATCTCTTTCTGCACGAAGCAGCAGGCTACGGCGTCACGATGCCGGACTACCTGAAATTTTCGGATCCGATAGCTTCATGCGAATCCTGATCAAAATTGTTGCGGCGCTGCTGGTCCTCATCGTCGCCGGTACGCTCGCGTATATCTACGGCATCCTCCCGCGCCAGCGCCCGGCGCCGGACTTCCATGTGGAGGTAACGCCCGCGGTGCTCCAGCACGGCGAGTACCTGGTCAAGCACGTGCTCCTCTGCAACGACTGCCACTCGGAGCGCGACTGGACGCTCTACAGTGGTCCCGCCAAGCCGCCGCTGGGCGCCGGCCGGCCGTGCATGGACAAGAACACCAAGGCCGTTGGCATCAACTTCGGTACGGGCGGCTTCCCGGGTCGACTCTGCATCCGAAACATCACGCCCGACGTCGAGTCCGGCATCGGCGGGTGGAGCGACGGTGAGGTCCTCCGGGCGATGCGCGAGGGCGTAAGCCGGAACGGCGAGGCGCTGTTTCCGATCATGCCGTGGTTTATGTACCAGTCGCTTTCTGACGAAGACGCGGCTGCCGTGATTGCTTACCTGCGTGCCCAGCCGCCGGTGACCTCCTTCCGCCCTGATCGCGTGCTGGACTTCCCGCTCAACATCATCTTCCGGCTTTACCCGAAGCCGCTGGACGGCCCTGTGGCGACGCCACCGCGCAGTGACACCGTTGCCTACGGCCGTTATCTCAGCAAGATCGCGCGCTGCGAGTTCTGCCACACGGCGCGCATCCGCGGGCAGGTCGAACCGCTGCCCGACAGGCTGTACTCCGGCGGTGTGCCGTTCGTGATGGGCACGCGGACCCAGTATTCAAAGAACCTCACCCCGCATAGCACCGGCCTCGGCGACTGGACGAAGGAGATCTTCATCAGCCGCTTCCGCCTGCATACCGCTCCGTTTCCGGTGAGGGAGGAAGATAATTCCGAGATGGACTGGGTGGCATTCTCCGGGATGACCGACGACGACCTGGGCGCGATCTGGGATTTTCTGCGCACGGTTCCCCCGCGGGAGACGCAGCTCCTGGACCGGGCGGACTAGGTGTTGGCGGAGTTTTCGAGTAATGCGGCTGTCACCTGTGTGCCCCGGCCGTTACCACGAAGCGCTACTTCGCGGCGCCAGCGCGCCGGCGTGGTATTCATGCAGCGCTTGAATGCCGCTGAAGAGCTATAGTCGACGCCGGCGGCCTCTGCGATGCTGGCGTCAGCACTGCCCACGGCGCCCCGAGTTCGGCGCGGAATAATACCGCTCCGGTGAGCCGGACCTGCCGCAGCACCTCGGAGATCACGTCCATGGGTGGCTATCGTCGCCGCAGCGGCCGTGCGGCGCTTCAGGCATAAATTGCGGTGTCCAGGTCATTGTGTTTCGGGTCCTGTCGACCAAGACTGACCGTCATTCCACGCGCTTCAACGCTTTCTGGAGGATCCGAACCATGTTGCGCATTATTGCCCTGATTTACGGCATTTTCTGCTACGCGTTGTTCTTCGTGACCTTTCTGTACGCAATGGGTTTTGTCGCCGGATTTGGGGTGCCAAAGCACATTGACACCGGCCTTGAAGGCAGCCCCGCCGTCGCGCTGTTGCTCAACATAGCCCTGCTGACGCTCTTTGCGCTCCAGCACAGTGTGATGGCCAGGCCGGCGTTCAAGCGCTGGTGGACGCGGATCGTGTCGCCAGCGGTCGAGCGCAGTACCTACGTGCTCTTCTCCAGTCTGGCATTGATCGCCCTGTACTACGGGTGGCAGCCGTTACCTGTAGCCGTGTGGCAGATCGACGCGGAACCGCTCCGCTGGCTGCTCTACGCGCTGTCTGCGACCGGCTGGTTGATCGTGCTGACCGGCACTTTCCTGATCAGCCACTTCGACCTGTTCGGTCTGCGCCAGGTCTGGCTGCACGCACGCCGCCAACCGTATACGCACTTTCCGTTCGTCACCCGTGGCTTCTATCGCCTCGTGCGGCATCCGTTGATGCTTGGCTTCCTGATTGCATTCTGGGCGACGCCGACGATGAGCCAGGGCCATTTTCTTTTCGCCCTGGTAACGACTGTATACATCGTGGTTGCGGTGAAGTACCTGGAAGAACGCGACCTGGTCGCGGCTCTCGGCGACCAGTATCGTGACTACCAGCGCCGCGTGCCGATGCTGTTGCCGTTGACGAAGCCGTTGCCGCCAACGCGGCCATCGGCACCGATCGCACTGACCTAGTAACCGAACGCGACCTGGGCGTTACCCGCCATTACGCCATCGATTTCCTTCTGGCTGAACTTGACGCCGCCGGCGGACTGCTCCGGCAATTTCTGCCACAATTTCACCCAGTCCGGTACCGACATCTGGTTGCGGCTGGCCGGCGTGTCGGAACCGAACAGCACCTTCTCGTGACCTACATGATCAATCAGGTCGCGCACGGCGAGACAGAACTTGCCGAAATCCCGCTTGGCTTCCTCCTGCCACAGGGAAATGTCGCCAAATACGTTGCCGCGGGTCTTGAGTATCGGTATCCAGTCGCGGTAGGCCATCGCCGTGCCCAGGTGACCGGCAATGATCTTGAGCTTGGGAAAGTCGATGGACAATTCATCGATATAGCGCGGCTCGCAGTACTTGCTCTTGAACGGCGGGATCATGTGCGAGCAGTGAAAGAGCACGGGCAGATCGTGGTCGGACATGATCTGCATGAGACGGTAGGTTTCCTTGTCGGTCGGGTAGAAACCGCAGGCCTGCTGCAATTTCAGGCCACCTGCGCCTTCGTCAATCAGCTGCTTCAGTAGTGCCGGGGCGTTTTCCCGCCGCGGATCGATGCCGGCAAACCAGATCAGTCGGCCGGAGTGCTTCATGGCCATATCCCGGTACTTGTGGTTCAGGTCCTCGATGCTGATGTCCGGTTCACCGAGCGCCATGCCGTAGTCAATGGGCAGGACGATTGTCTTGCTGATGCCCGCGGCATCCATTTCCTTGACCAGTTCATCACCGTGCGGGTCACCGTTACTGCCGACCATCATCTTCGCGATGTCGGCGGCACAGGCATCCATGCCCTTTTTCTTCATGGACGCGGCCGCCATTTCCGCAATCCCTTCGAAGAACCGCTTGGGCACCCAGCCCTTGGCAAACACATGGGCATGAAAATCGATCACCATTGGTCATTCTCCTGCTTCTTCTGACTTGCCCTGCAGACTACCGCGGTTGACCCAACTGCCTGCTGACCAGTAACACAATTGGCTCACTCCAGCCACGCCAGGGCGCGCCGTTCGAGGTACGGGTAAAACGGATTGGAGCCGATGCGGGCGAGATTTTCCATGGACACACGCAACGCATTGCGTTCACCGTGCAGAGCCAGCCTGCCGAGCCGGATGCCGTAGTACTCGGCCTCATCAGGCTCCAGGCCATACAGGGGGTCATTGATCGGGAACGGCACCGCGATGTGGGACAGGGAAAAAACGCCAGGCGGATAGTTGATCCCGATCGGCTCCTCCAGGATTTCGCGGGATCCGGCCGCGACCGACTTCTGCACGGCTGCGTGAGTCCCTGGGTTGGCGTTAGTGACAACGGCCAGCCGGTAGGGGCGGGGCTTTCCCGTGAACAGCGTGCGGAGAAAGTCCCGGTGGGCTGGTGTGAAGACCGTCGCAAAGGCGGTTTGCCGGTTCAGGTCGAACAGCACGAGCTCGCTGCCATTGGCCGGCAGCCGATCGAACAGGATGTTGACGACTGCAGCAGTGCTGACCGTGGCGTCGAGCACGGACTGGAAGGCGAGTATCGGCGGCATTTCGGCGAGGCGCCCACTGGCCTTGAGGCGCTTGATGCTGCTGGCAATCACTGTGGTCAATGCATGGCTCTGGATCGCGCCATTGATCGGAAACGAGTTGTACTTGAATGGATTGAACTCGGGTTGGACCTCGGTCCACTCCGACTTGTGAAAGTACGGAATAAAGGCCAGCGAGTTCAGCAGCTGTGCCAGTGCAGCCGCGGGCGATACCCCGATCATCGGCGACATCAGCAGGATCCGGCTCGCGCTCGGCAGCGTCGGATCGTCGAGCGCATCAAGCTGGTGCTTGACGGTGAGCGCGGCGCCATTCGAATAGCCGACCATCACAAAAGGCAGGTCGGGGCCAATCTTCTCACGCACCGCGCGCGCACCGAGCCGGGTCGCCGCCAGCCAGTCCTGCCAGGTGGCATGTTCCAGGGATGCTGGCACCGTGCCGTGGCCCGGCAGGCGCAGTACCAGTACGTAGTAGCCGCGCTCGAACAGGGCTTTGGCGATCGCACGCATGCTGTAGGGCGAATCGGTCAGGCCGTGCAGCAGGAGCGCACCGCCGACGGGTTTCGCGGGCGCCTGCTCAAACGAGCGGTTCCAGTCGGTGGCAAAGTTCCACTGGTAATTGGCGCTGCCTTCCCAGTAGCGGTTGCCGGGCACCTGCTCCTCCAGTGCGATGGCAGTTTTCAGCAGGCTGCGAGTCTCCGCGAACAGCGCGTTCTCGCGCTCCAGGTACCGGGCAAGGCTGAAGTCGGGGCCCAGGTCCGCCGCCGTCATTTCGAGGTGCGGGGCCTGCGTGTGCCAGGGTTGCAGATCCGGCAGCCGGCGGGCCTGCAGCGCGTAGACCAGCACGACCGTCACCGACACCAGGATGGCTGCGGCAAGCGCGTTGACCGTCCAGCGCAATATTCGTCGCATCACGATGCTGGCATCCTTAATCTGACGCCGGCCGCCGGTGTGGTGGCCCCCGTCCGCCGTGAGGCATACTCTACGGGTAGTTACCGTACGGAGTCGACTCGATGCCATGCAGCCTGACGAATCGGGCAGGGCCTTACCTTGAGGTCCGCATTTCTGGCGTGATGACGGTAGCCGATATGCGGCAGATGCAGGATCTGGCAGCGGCTGTCATCGCCGGTGGCGACCAGCCCTCCGGTCTGGCCCTTCTCGATGGCTTCCAGGGCTGGAGCGCCGACGATGGCTGGAATGACATCAGTTTCCTGGCCAAGCACGGTGACGAGATTGCGAGGCTCGCTTTCGTTGGCGAGGAAAAATGGCGAGACCAGGTCTTCCTGTTTACCGCCAAGGGTTTGCGGGCGACCAGCATTGAGTACTTCCCGCTTTCGCAACTCGAGCAAGCCCGCGCCTGGGCCCGCGGCTGAGGCCCCGCGGTGTCACGCCGCAAGCCCTCCATCTGGCCTCTGGATCCGCGTCGAGGCCGCGCCTTGATCGGCGGCGTTCTCGTTGTCTTTCTGGCCTCTGCGGTAACAGCAGCAGAAATTCCCGCGGGTGACCTGACGAACGCCGAGATCGCGGCCATCGTGCGGCAGCAGGCGGCGGAGCTCGCGGCCCAACGGGCGTTGATCGATGAGCAGCGGGCCGCACTCGAGTCCCAGCAACAAGTAATCCGGCAGCAGCAACAGGAACTGGCGGCGCAGCGGGAGGCGCTGAATTCACTGCGGACGGGAGAGGCGCCGGTAGCGGCCGCTCCGGCTGCAGCCGCTCCTGCAGCAGTCGCGGGCACCGGTCCGGCGGCGACAAAAACGCCGGCGACGGGCGCGACAACGACTGGCGAGCGCACCGGGAGACGTTCCGATGAACGCAATGATGATCCACTTCTCGGCTACGACCCCGCGCAGTTTCCAGGGGCGATTCCGTTGCCCGGCACCGATGCCGGATTACGGATTTCTGGGTACGTCAAGGCGAACGTCGTGCAGAGCTTCGAATCGGTGGGTTCCGGGGACCGTTTCATCGTGGGCTCCATTCCAACGGATCCGGCCGCGCGGGGTACTTCAGAGGCGGCCCTGACAGCCAGCCAGTCGCGCCTGAGTTTCGAGTTGCGCGAGGACTCGGAACTCGGCCAGTTCCGGGCTTTTATAGAGGGAGACTTTGCCGGCACGGGGGAAACCTTTCGCCTGCGCCACGCCTTTGGGCAATACCGCCAGGTACTGGCTGGCAAGACCTGGAGCACCTTCATGGATACCGAGGCCAGCCCGGAAGAGATTGACTTTGAGGGTATCAACGGGCGCCTGAATACGCGTCGCACCCAGTTCCGTTATTTTCCCGCCATCGGCCAGCAATGGAATATGGCCGTAGCGCTCGAGGACCCGGGCGTCCTGGTGCTGAACGGCGCTGGGCTGAGCCAGATCCCGGATGTGGTCGTCAGCGCCAAGCGCAGTGTGCGAGGGCGCTTGTTAGTCAAAAAGCCGTGGCACCTGAAAGCCGCGGCCTTGTTCAGGAGCATTCGCGCGAGACCGACGGCGAACCCGGACGTTACAGAATCGGCAACTGGCTGGGGCCTGAGCCTCAGCGGGCGGACCGCCTTTGACATCTGGGGCGAGCGCGACAGCCTGATGCTCCAGATAAATTACGGTGCGGGTTATTCGAGTTACGTTAACGACCTTGGTACCGTTGGCGTGCCTGACGCGACCTTCAACCCGCTCACCGGTGAGCTGGACGCCATCAGCGCGATGGCCTGGTACATGGCCCTGCAGCACTGGTGGCGGCCGACCATACGGTCAAACTTTATTGTCAGCAGCGTAAATGTGGAAAAGCTGGATTTTGTTGTCAGCGATGACTTCGGCGAAAACTACGAATCGACGTGGCGGCTGTCAGGCAACCTGATCTGGTCGCCAGTGCCACGAGTGGATGTGGGCGCTGAATTGTTGTGGGGGCAGCGGCAGAACCAGGAGGGTCCCAGCGGCAACGCCACGCAGGTCCAGTTCTCAATGAAGTACCTGTTCTAGCCTGATGCGCGATGAGTAACCAGGTTCCCCAGGTTTTTGACTCCCCGGTTTTCCGGATGGCCTGCCATCAATTTGATCTGGTGGCGGACTTTCTGGAGATCCCCGAAAGCGCCCGCGACCGCCTGAAGCTGCCGAAACGTTCCATCAGTGTGGCCATGCCGGTGCGGCGTGATGATGGCAGCACGACGGTCTTCATGGGCTATCGTGTGCAGCACCACCTTGCTCTCGGGCCCACCAAGGGCGGCGTGCGTTTTCATCCCGACGTCACGCTCGGCGAGGTGGCGGCTCTCGCAATGTGGATGAGCTGGAAGTGCGCGCTGACCGGCCTGCCGTACGGCGGTGCCAAAGGCGGAGTGACATGCAATCCGCTTGAGCTTTCCATTGGTGAGCTGGAGCGCGTGACGCGGCGTTACACGCAGGAACTGATCCCCTTCATTGGTCCGCTGATCGATATCCCCGCGCCCGACATGGGCACCAACGAGCAGACGATGGCGTGGATGATGGATACCTACTCGCTGCAGACCGGGCACGCGGTTCCCGCCGTCGTTACTGGCAAGCCCGTGAGCATTGGTGGCTCGCTCGGGCGTCGTGAAGCTACCGGGCGCGGCGTGGCCTATCTTGTTTCACGCACGATGGACACTATCGGAATGTCTGCCAATGGCGCAACGGCCGTCGTGCAAGGCTACGGTAACGTCGGTGCGGTAGCGGCAAGAGCGATGGCCCACCAGGGCATCAGGATCATTGCCGTGAGCGATGCATTTGGCGGGCTGTACAACGCCAATGGCATCGATCTTGATGAACTTGATACATACCTTGCCGAAACCCGCAGTACTGTCGGTTTCAAGGGGGCCGAACCGGTCAGCAACGATCAGCTGTTGCTCATTCCGTGTGATGTCCTCGTGCCCGCCGCTCTCGAGCGCCAGATCACCGCCGACAACGCGGCCAAAATCCAGTGCCGCATTCTTGCTGAAGGCGCCAACGGCCCCACCACCCCCGAAGCGGATGCCGTCATTGCCCAGCGCCCGGAAATCTTCGTAATTCCCGACATTCTGTGCAACTCGGGCGGTGTGATCGTTTCCTATTTCGAATGGGTGCAGGATCTGCAAAGCTTTTTCTGGGACGAAGCCGAGGTGATGGGCAAGCTCTACCGCATTCTGGAGCAGGCTTTCGTGCAAGCGCTGATCATCAGCCGCAAGCGCAACGTCAGCATGCGCTTTGCCGCCCTCAGTCTCGGCATCCAGCGCGTGCATGATGCGAAGCAGACCCGCGGGCTGTTTCCGTGACGTATGTCGAGGCCGTCATCTGACAACTGGTTCGAGGCGAACCCGCGAAAATCCCGTTGGCTGATCGCCTTGCTCTGCCTGGGATTCCTGGAAGGGCTGACGCGAATCCTGGTGGGCTTCGATCTGCTGCCGTACCAGGAGTACCCCACGAGCCGTGTGCCCCAGTACTGGGCGTATGTTGATCCGGTCGTGGGCGTGTGGCGCTATCCCAATACGATCTTGCTCCAGCAGGAGAAATGCCTGGACGCGAAGCTTCAGACCAACGCCGAAGGGGCGCGGGATCCGGAACGGCAAAAGCACTCGACGGCGGCCAGGCGGTTCGTGGTCCTTGGCGACTCGTTTATCGAGGGCTACGGAGTCAATGCTGAAGATCGGGTTTCGAATCTGCTTGAGGCGCGTACCGGCGTCGAATTTCTGAACTTTGCGACGAGCGGTGGCTTTGGCACGATCCAGGAGTGGCTTGTGTACCAGAGCCGTGTGCTTCAGTACGACCATACCGACCTGGTGCTGTTCATCCTGCCGGCCAACGACTTCGAGGACAACGATCCCGATGAATTTGCCTCCGACGTCTATCGCCCCTATCTGCGCCCGAGCGGTGACGGTTACGAGGTTTACTACACCGTGCCCTGGGAGCGCCGCTTTGTGGATTCACGCGAGACGTCGACGGTCATCAAGAACCGCTTTGACAACGCACTCTACCTTGCCAACGTCCTTCGCTGGGCGACGCGCGAACTGAAAAGCGGTGTGAATTGGCAAGGGCTCAGGACCTACGATGGCGACTACGACAATCATTCGCCCGAGGATCTGAACATCATGCTCTACGCCCTGGATCAACTGGTCCGGGCGGCCGGCGATCGCCGGGTGTGGCTCCTGACGATTCCCACCGACAGGGATTTTGCCGCCGCCCTCCGGGGCGAGCCGTTCCGACTGGACGGGGAGCTCGGCGCGTTTGCGGCGCGTTACCCTAACGTTCGCTACCGGGATCTGCTACCGGATTTTCTCAACGATGCCGCCGCTAATGACCGGGAATTCCCCAGCTACCTGATTGAGTGTGACAATCACTGGGGAAAACTGGGCAACCAGGTCGTCGCGGACTGGTTGCAGTCCTGGCTGTTCGAGTCCCGCCCGTGACAGATGTCTGCCACCAGGCAAGCTGACCATGCGAAGTGTGATCGTCCTTGTTGCGCTAACCACCCCGCTGGCGGCCGCTGAACTGCCGCAGACGACGGCGGAAGCCAGCGGCTACACGGCAACCTCCACGCACGCGGAGGTGATGGCCTACGTGCGGGAGCTGCAGCAGCGAAGCTCGCGGATTCGCGTGGAAATGCTCGGCACCAGCGCCGAAGGTCGCCCGATACCGCTGCTGGTCATCGGCGCACCGGTGCCCGCATCTCCGGGCGAGTTGCGCCATGACCGGCGGGCTGTTGTGTATTTTCAGGCCAACATTCACGCCGGTGAGGTCGAGGGCAAGGAGGCGGCGCTGATGGTGGCTCGTGACCTGCTTTCGGGCGAGGCATCGAAGTACCTCGATCGGCTCGTGGTCCTGATCGCGCCCGTGTTCAACCCGGACGGCAACGAAAAAATCAGCACGACGAACCGGCCGACGCAAAACGGGCCGGCCGCCGGCGTCGGGGTGCGGGTGAATGGCCAGAACCTCGATCTCAATCGCGACGGGATCAAGCTGGAGTCACCGGAAGTCCGCGGGCTGGTGCGCAACGTGCTGGGACGCTGGGATCCGGTCTTCTTCCTGGATTCGCACACGCACAACGGCTCCTATCACCAGGAACCCGTGACCTGGGTCTGGGGCCTCAATCCCAATGGCGACGCGGCGATTTTCGACTACATGGCCGACACCGTGTGGCCGGCCATCGAGAAGAAGATGCGGGTGGATTTCGGCACACTCACCATTCCCCATGGCGATTTCCTCGACGCGAGGGAGCCGGGGAGGGGCTGGGCACCGCTCGGCCCGGAGCCCCGTTACCTGTCGAACTATGTCGGCCTGCGCAACCGCCTTGCCGTGCTCGACGAGCAATACCCCTACGCAGACTTCGAGACCCGCGTCCGGGGCGCCCGCCACCTGATGCTGTCTTTCCTCGACTTCCTCTACGAACACAGGGACGAAGTCGTCGATCTGGTCGCGAAGGCAGACCGCAAGAGGGTCGTCCGCGGCGGCAATCCGACCGGAAGTGATGTGTTTGTTATCGAGACGCAGCCCGAGCGAGTCAAGCGCACGCTGACGATCCAGGGTTACGAGATGGAAGTGACCGACACCGGCGGCCGCTACCCGAAAGTGCAGGCGACGGACGTGGCCCGCACTTACCGGGACGTGCCCTATCTCGCAAAATACGCGCCGACGCGGACAGTTCGCCTGCCGCGGGGCTACCTGATCAGCCCGGCGGACCCTGCAATCGTCGGCAGGATCCGTGACCACGGCATTGTCGTTGAACGGCTGGTCGCACCGGTCACCGTGGAAGTCGAGGCATTCAGTGTGAGCAAGCTCACTGGCTCACCCTTCTCCGACCAGGGCCATTTCACCACCACGGTCGAAGGTGCGTACCTGACGAAGGAAGTGGCCTTTCCAGCGGGGAGCTACTACGTGGGCATGGCGCAGCCGCTGGCCAACGTGGCAGCGCAGTTGCTGGAGCCGGAAAGCCCCGACGGGCTGGTCACATGGAACTTCCTCGACCGCTACCTCGCGTTCCAGTGGATTCCGCAGCCGATGGAGTCCCCGGTGTACAAGTTGCACCAGGTGGTGCATCTCGCGACCGACACCATTCAATAAACCGTCGGAGCGGCTTCAGCCGCGACTCCACCATTCCTCATTCGCCCGCGCCGACCACCCGGAACCCGTTGTAATACAGCCGCCGGTCCGGCGCATAGCGGTCGCGTGTGGCAATAAAGCAGACATCGCGCTGGTTGTACCAGGAGCAGCCGCGCAGTACCTTTTCTTTGCCGGTCGCCGGACCCGCGGGATTCTCCGCCGGCGAAACCGTGTAGTAGTCAGCCTGGTACCAGTCGCCCGTCCACTGCCAGACATTGCCGGCCATGTCGTAGAGGCCCCAGGGCGTCGGCTTGAAACTGCCAACCCGCGTGGTCATCGGCTGCGACTTCGAAAGGCGATTGCCTTCGCTGTCCCACCAGGATTTCCAGCCGTCGCGATCGACCAGTTTGCCGATGTGCCAGGTGGCCGTATTGGCCGCGCGGGCCTGCCACTCGTCGCCGAAAACAAAATTCTGTCCCGCGGTACCCGAGCGAGCCGCGTATTCCCATTCCGCCTCGGTCGGCAAGCGGACGGGCGCGCCGGTGACGGTTGTCAGCCACGTCGTGTAGGCCACGGCGTCGTCGAAATTGACGTTGACCACCGGGTGATTGGGGTAGTGCGTCACGTAATTTCTCCAGCCCTTCGGGGGCAGGGAAAGGTCGCGCTTCGTCGCGGTGCTGAAGGCCAGGTACTGCGCGTTGGTCACCAGAAAGCGGCTCATCCGGAACGCGGAGACGCTGACGGTGTGCACGTGAGCGAAATCGCTGCCGAATTCCGGTTTGACCGCCGGGCTGTTATTGCCCATGCGGAAGTGGCCAGCGGGGATCGCCAGCATTTCCGGGAGCAGCAGGTCGTCGTGCATGACGCCGAAGACCTCGCCGTCACGTGCCGCGGTAATGCCGGCGGTTTGCGCCGACCCCTGTATACCGCCAGCACTCGCGGGCTGCAGCGCTTCCGGCCGTCGGCCGCGATGGCCGGTGAAGGTGGCTCGCCCGTACAGCCCGAAGTCGATCGTGCCGCTCATCGTATTGCCGTCGATCGTTGCCCGGTACACCGCGGCCATCGGCTCTCCGCCGAATTCCAGCACGGCGGTGAACTCGACGTTGCTCCCATCGACCCGGCCAACGAAACGACCGCTCGCCGAATCACTTTCGATAAAGCCAATAACCCGCTGATCTTCTTGCCGAAAAAGTACCTCCCGGTGGCCCGGCCCGTTCTGCGAGTTCACGTCGAAGTACCACTCACCGGACAGGTCGGCCGCGGTTTCACCGAAGCCCGGCAACGCCGCCACCGTCAGGGTGAAAAACGCGGCAGCGCGAATAGCGCCGCGAAAGCTGGTCGGCAGCCGAATCATGGGAAACATTTTTCTCAGGAGGTGTGCAAGCGCTGCAACTTCCAGCCGGACTCAGTGCGCAGCAGAACGGCCGTGGCGCGACCGCTGCCGAAATCCATCTCGGGCCCGGTTTTTGGCAGGACGTTGAATATGAAACTCACCGCGGCAAGCCCGCCATCGATCTGCACCCGGTAGCCGGACAGCCGGAACCGGACCTGGGCCAGATCGCCGAGTTCGCCCTTCAGGTGCTGATCGCGGTACTCGACCCAGCCTTGATTGACGTGCTTGCCTTCGAACATCAGGAAGCGCTCGTCAGCCACCACAAACTGCTCGGGGGCGGCGGCATCTCCGGCAGTCAGCGCATCGTGGTAGGCGGTCAAGACGGCCACCACCTCCGCCTCTGCGGGGGACAATTCCGGTGTCGTCATCGGCGCGGCGGTGGCAGCGCCGGCCGGCGCGTGGCCACCACCACCGTTGCTGGCACCATCGCCAGTGTCGGCAGCGGCGGCCGGTTCGTCGTGCGAATGTTCCTCACCCTCATCGTGCTCATGCCCGCCGCTCTGGCCGGCGCTTGGGCCGGCGACCTGTGGCAGCGACAGCACCCCAAGACCGTGACGAAACACCAGGTCGGCGCCGCGCAGCCCCGTTCCGGCCAGCCCGACCAGCGCTACCAGCATCAGGGCGATAAAGGCGATACCGACACCCTGCGCACGGCGGACGCGCAGCGCGTTCCACAACGCCAGCAGCATGAACAGGCCGGCTGTACTGAGCGCCCAGAGCTTGTGATCCTCCATAGCCAGGTGGGCGGCGTCGTCGTGGCTAACCGACCCGGCGGCCTGCAAGCCCGCTGCTATCGTCAGCGCCGTTAGTGCAGCGCCCAGCCACAGGTTCCAGTTGGCAGCCGCCTCGACGCCGGGCATCGCGCGACCGCGGCCGGCGACGGCAGACACGACGAACAGCAGTGTGGCGATCGCCAGCAGGGCGATCGTGAAATGCACCAGGATCGGGTGCCAGTTCGGAATAATCGCGATCATGTTCAGTGGTTTCCGTTTGTGGAAAAATAGTGGCCAATTTCATCGCGCTTCGTCCCGGCCAGCGCCGCGCAGAGTTCAATGCCTTCGAGCGTTTCGGCCAGGGTGCGATCGGCGCCGTCCAGTTTGTCCAGCATTGGCGTGAAAAACGTCTTCACCTCGCCACGTTCTTCCGGCGTGCAAAATCCGGCGCCGAAGCGCGGCAGCCAGCGGTAGCCGAAGTGGCCCATGCGCCCGATGAAGGCCTCGTGATTGGCCTTGAACCAGTCGAAGGTGGGCCGACGCTGGCTGGCGCGGGCGGCGAGGGCGAAGGCAATGGTGGTGGGCTCTCGCGCGCGCAGCCGGGGATCAAGCAGTAATTTCCGCACCCGTTCTCCCGCTGCCGCATCGTCCGTACTGCCGAGCGCGAGCGCCGCCTGGGCGCGAAACTGGATATCGTTGGAAGCCAGCATCCGCTCTATGAGGGTTTCGATGAACGGCAGGCCGCTCTCCTGCACGCCCACTTGTAGTGCGATCTCCACCTGGGCTGGTGTCACGGCGCCCGGATCCGGAGTCGCGCCGGGCTTGCCGAAGCCGATGTAGCGCCGGGCCTGGCCGGCAAGCGTTGCCCGCAGTTCCGGGTCGCGGGCCTCCAGGGCGAGAAAGCTCACGAGCTTCGTCCGTAATAGCGCGCGGTCGACAGCGGCGGCATCCGTGGCAGCCTCGTTACCTGCCGAACCACCGCTGGCGTCAAGTGCGTCCAGTCGCGGCCGGTACGTGGCGTGCATGAAGCCGGTCACCTGCTCACGTCCGGCGGCGGGAGCGAGGTAGTCGCGCATGCGCACCAGGTTCGCGCCGGGTGCCAGTACCACCGACGGATACGCCGACGTTGCGAGGGTTGTGACGGCGGTCAGCCAGGCGGCCGTCGAGAGTCGGTTCGCCTGGTAGGCGGCCGACAGGCTGTCTGCCGCCAGCAGGGCCTCGAGTTCGTTCAGTTGGCCAAAGTTCGCCTGAAGTGCACGCCACCCGGCCTCATCAAGGGCAAACCGGTAGTAGCCCGCGCCGTCTGCGTTCGGCATGACAAAGGTCGGGCAGTCCCTGGTTTTCAGCGGAATCCGGGTCGACACTTCCGTCAGCAGCGCGCACTCCTTGCTGACACCGGCCGCGGTTCCATACCGCACACACAGCGGCAGCTGCCAGCTGCGCTGCGGGTCGCCCCGCGATCCCACCGGCAGGTAACGGGACTGGGATACGTCGAGTGCGACGCCGTCGGCGCCGCACTCCAGCCTGGCCGTGACCAGCGGCACGCCGGGCTGACCGATGAAGCTGCGGAAGGCGGGCACCAGGTCGGGTCGTCCTGAACCCTTGGCCAGCGAGGCCATGAAGTCCTCGACGTCGGCAACGGCGTGCGGGAAGCGCTGCATGTGGGTGCGGATACCGGCGCGAAAACCCTCCTCGCCGAGCCAGCTTTCGAACATGCCGAGCACGGCGCCGCCCTTCAGGTAGGTGATGCCGTCGAAGGCGCTGCCGATATCAAGATTGCGGGTCACGGGCTGGCGGATCTGGCGGGCCGCGATACGGCTGTCGAGTTCCATGGCCGCCGGCGTCTGCAGCGCGGGGACGATGTCGAAGCGCAGTGACGGTTGCCACGCATTGCCGGCCTTGAAGCCCATCCAGTTGGCAAAGGATTCGTTCAGCCAGATGTCGTCCCACCACTTTGGCGTAACGAGGTCGCCGAACCACTGGTGGGCGATTTCATGGGCGTGGATTCCGCCAAACCCGCGGAGCTGCTCGAAGGACGCGTCATCGGCAATGAGGAGCCGCGCCTCGCCATAAATGATTGCCCCGGCATTTTCCATGCCACCACCGAAGTCTGGTGACGCAATGAGGTCCAGCTTGGGGTAAGGGAAGGCGATGCCGAAGTAGTTCTCAAGATAGCTGACGATGGCAGCGGTGTTGTCCAGTGCGTAGCGGAGCCGGGGGCCCTTGCCGCGCGTCGCCACCCCCCGCAAGGGCAGTGGCCTCTGGCGCACGGCGTTCGCCGGCAGTGGTGGTGCCTCCACGACATCGAGCGGGCCGACCGCCAGCGCGATCAGGTAGGTCGGCAGGGGCAGCGTGGTTGCCAGGCTGACCCGCTTCCGCCCGTCGCCAGCCGGCGCCTCGCCCTGCACGGGCGCATTGCCAATGACGGCATTGGCCGAGGCCGTGGTCACGGCAACATCGAAGGGAGTCTTGAAGCCCGGTTCGTCGAACCCGGGAAACATGCGGCGCGCGTCGATGGGCTGAAACTGCGTAAAGACGTACGAATCATCGCCCACGACGGACCGGTAAAGGCCTTCGCCCCGGCGGCCAAACGTTGCCGTGTACACGAACCGCAATGTGGCGCGGCCCGCCGGCAGTTGGTCCGCGAAGGTCAGCCGGGCGACACCGGTTGAATCGACCTGCTCGTAAGCGGCCGTCCGCGTCATGCCGTCGGGTGTCGTCAGGGTGGCCGAGGTCATGGCGAGGTGGTTGCCGTGCAGGTACAGCACAGCTGCCGGTGTACGGATATCGACGTCGATCTCCGCAATGCCGGAAAACCCGGCCGTGGCCGGATCGATGTCCAGATCGAGGCGGTAGTGCAGGGGCTGCACGTCGGAGCTGAGCTTGCCTGCGGGTGCTTCCGGCGCGCTGGTTACCGCCAGTACACCGGTGGCTGGCACCGCCGCTAACACGACGAACAACAGGGAGACGATGCGCATGGCGGTAATCCTTTGGCGTTGACCCGAGCGGGTGCCGATGATCGGGCTGTGATATTAAGTGCGTGTCAGGTCGCTTGGCCACCCGGATGTGGCCCCGGATGTGGCCCCGGATGTGGCAAGGCGCCGCGGAAGCGACCGCATCACGTCCCTGCGTGGCATGATCCCGGAGCCTACGGCAAGTACTCAAGGGTGATCAACGTGTCCTTCAGTTTCATTCTCCGTCGAATCGCGGTCCTGGGCGCGCTGTTGTCTGCCGTCCTGCTGCCCCATGGGATCTCCGCGCAGCCCGCTCCGGCCCCTCCCGACCGCTACACACTGATCCATGCCGGGACCCTGCTGGCTGTGCCCGGTGCCGGGCCGCTTCGCGAGATGACCGTTGTGGTCAGGAACGAGCGCATCACCGCCGTCGAGAAGGGCTATGTCACCGCGGTGGCCTCTGCCGGGCAGGGCGCCGACGTCCAGGTGATCGACTTGTCCGACCGCTTTGTACTGCCGGGGCTGATGGACGCCCACGTGCACCTCCAGCACGAGCCCAGTTTCTCTCGCCGGCGTACCGAGCGCGGTGACCGCACGCCGCCGACCCCTGCCGAGGGCGCCGTCAACGCCATGATCTACGCGCGCCGGAACCTGGCCGCGGGTTTCACGACGCTGCGCGACCTGGGTTCGGACGATCAGGCGGTATTTGCGGTTCGCAACGCCATCAACGCCGGCCGGATGCTCGGCCCGCGCATTCTTGTCTCGGGCTCCTCCGTGGCTGTCACCGGCGGGCACGGCGACGGAACGCCCATGGACCGGACCGGCGACGACATCGCGCGTCTTTCCAATGCCACCTGCGACGGGCCGATGGAGTGCCGCAAGGCTGTGCGCTTCCAGTACAAGCTCGGCGCTGACGTGATCAAGTTCACCTCGACAGGCGGCTTCGGCTCCAACACCGGGCTGGAACCGCAGTTGTTCGTCGACGAGATCCAGGCAATCGTGTCGACTGCTCATCTCGTCGGCCTGAAGGCTGCGGCTCATGCCTATTCACCCGTTGCCATCAAGGACGCCGTTCGCGCGGGCGTCGATTCAATCGAGCACGGCTTTCTGCTGGACGACGAGGGGATTGCGATGATGAAGAAAGCCGGCACATTTCTGGTGCCGACGCTGTCCGCCAGTTACCCGCCGCCGATTTTCAGGATTCCCGACCCCGAGTCGGTAAAGCTGCGCAACGAGTACAAGGCCTTCGAGCGTGCCTATGCCGCCGGTGTGAAAATCGCCTTTGGCACGGATGCCGGTACTTTTTCCCACGGCAGCAACGCCAAGGAGTTCGACCTCATGGTGGGCTTTGGCATGAAGCCGATGGATGCCCTCCGTTCGGCCACGATAGTAACCGCTGACCTCTTCGGGATATCGGCGGATGCCGGCTCCCTGGAGACGGGCAAGCTTGCAGACCTCATTGCCGTAAAGGGCAACCCGCTTGAAGATATCTCGGTTCTGCACCAGATCGATTTTGTGATGAAGAGTGGCCGGGTTGCCAAGCAGGGTGGCCACATGACTGAACCGTTCAGCTATCCGGCCGCTTTCTAGCGGGCGAGCGTTTTGGATCATCGCCGCATATGAACACCACCATCCGCTGGCGCATTGGACAACTGCTGGCAGCAGTCTTCCTTGTGCTGGCCGGTATCAACGCATCGCAGGCGCAAACGATCGGCGCGGCAGAAGGCATGGCGCTGGTCTCGCGCGGTGCGCTGCTGGTTGATGTGCGGAGTGCGGAGGAGTTCAGCACCGGCCACGTCGAGGGTGCTATCAACATTCCGCATCTGGACGTGGAGAAGAGGTTGTCGGAATTCGGGGAGAACCGGGACCGGCAAATTGTGCTCTATTGCCGGAGCGGGCACCGTGCCGGACTGGCCCAGGAAAGCCTGAAGGCACTGGGTTATACGCAGGTCTTCAACGCCGGGGGCTTCGAGGCGTGGCTGTCGGCCGGGGAGTCGAAGTGAGGCCGCTCATCCGGGTCCTGTTACTCGTGGTTGGCTGTGCTGGCCCGCTGACGGCGGTCGCCGGCGAGGATGTCTACCATGTGGAAATCACGCCGTTCACCGGGTATCGCTTCGGCGGCAGTTTCGATGCCGAAGACAGTGCAACCGGTGTGGATGTCGATATCGATGACCACTCCAGCTACGGGTTGATCGTGAACTGGCCGGCGGAGCCCAATACGGAATACGAGGTGTTCTTCAGCCGGCAATCGACTTCACTCGAAACAGGCAGTTTGTTCGCGCCGGGCGACCCGATTCTCGATGAGCTTGATATCACCTATCTTCA
>JAQBGF010000180.1:0-5759 GCA_032122615.1 Gammaproteobacteria bacterium
TCCAGCGCTGGCACGAGATCAAGGCCGCTAACGGCCCCACCTTCTCCGGCAGTCCTGCCTGGCGCGCGCACGTGGAATGGGTTGAGCAGGCGCTGCGCGAGCGGGGCGTGGTGGCACTGGACCGGGACCGGTTCACGTACCCGCGCTGGTGGACCGACGACGACCGGGCTGCTGGCGACTGGCAACTCACGATCGACGGCACCGACGTGCCTGTCGCGTCTTACTGGGCCTATTCCGGATCGACGCCGGACGAGGGCGTCACCGCGCCGCTCGTGCTCTGGGGCGACAAGCGTGGGGACGACAAGCGTGCCAGCGATATCGAGCCGGGCAGCATCGTCGTCTTCGACATTCCCGGGCTCGGCGACCCGCCGCCGCCGATGTTCGCGCCGGCGGGGCACGAGTTTGCAACCAGCGACCTCGAGGGCATCGACCGGCGCCTTGCCACGGATCACTGGTACCAGGTCAACTACGCCACCCGCTTCGGCGGCCTCGGGGACAAGCTGCGGAAGGTGCGAGCCGCGGGCGGCCTGGTGCTGTTCGACATGGGCTTCGGTCGCGCAGACGGCATCTACACCTTCCCGCTGCTAAAAGCTGGCGAAGTCGGCGTGCCCGGGCTCTACCTGGATCGCGATGCCGGTGTCCGGGTGCGCGCGGCAGCGGAGGCGGGCAGGCGGGCGACGTTGCGCCTGAAGGCCCGGCGCGAGGACACGGAAACCTGGTTCCTCTCCGGCGTGCTGCCCGGCCGGAACCACGGCACGCCGGACGACGAATTCGTGCTGCTCATCACCCACACCGACGGGCCCAACCTGAGCCAGGAGAACGGGGGGCTCGCCATCGTCGCGCTTGTGCAGGAACTGGCCCGGGTGCCGAAGGAGCAGCGTCGCCGCAGCGTGTTGCTGGTGCTCGATCCACAACACTACATGCCCGGCCGGCACCTCGTGGACTGGTTCGCGCGTCACCCGTCACTGGCAGCCCGCATCGTTGCCAGCGTCGGTGTGGAGCAACTCGGGCAGCGTGAGTATGCGGAGCAGGGCGCGGCGTTCGTCCCGACCGGCCAGCCCGAGATCACGGTGATCTTCAGCCAGGACGACCCGCGGTTGATCAAGATGGCCAGGGACGCCATCGTCGCCGGGGGCCTGCCTCGCACCGAGCTCCGCGTGCCGGCGCACAAGGGCCAGGGCCGCTGGATCGGCCTGGGCGATATCGCCGTGGAGCGCGGTTGGCCCGCCTTCGGCATCAATACCGAGATGAGCGCCTACTGGTCCACCCGACCTGGCATCGAGTCCTTCGATGCGGAACTGGCGGTGCAGCAGGTGGAGGTGCTCCGGCGCTTGACGTGGAATCTGATGACAGCCGAACACGAGCGCCGCGGCCCCCTATAATGGGCGGCAGTGGCTGACTTCGAACAGGATCCCAAGAACCGCCCCAAGGGCAAGTCGCCGCGCTCCCTCGCTGCCCTGTTGCCGTTTCTGAAGCCGTATACCGGCATGCTGCTGTTGTCGCTGGTCGTACTGCTGACGGCCTCCGGGCTCATGCTCTCGCTGCCGGTCGCCGCACGCTTTGTCATCGACCAGGGGCTCGCGTCGAAGCAGTCCGGGCTGGTCAACCAGTATTTCATCGCCTTTGCCGTACTCATCGTGCTGTTCTGCGCGATGGCCGCGCTGCGCCTGTTCCTCGTGAGCTGGGTCGGCGAGCGCGTGGTGGCCGACGTGCGCGACGCCGTGTACCGGCGCGTGATCAGCATGGACGCGATGTTCTTCGAGGAAACACGCACCGGCGAGATCCTGTCGCGGCTCACGGCGGATGCCACGCTGGTGCAGGCCATCACCGGCAGCAGCCTGTCGATGGTGCTGCGCTCGATGATCCAGCTGCCGGGCGCGCTCGTGATGCTGGCAATCACCAACCTCAAGCTGATGGGCCTGATCGTGCTGCTGATTCCCGCCGTGATCCTGCCGGTGGTCACGATCGGGCGGAAGGTGCGCAAGCTTTCGCGCGAGTCCCAGGACCGCATCGCCGACACCAGTGCGATGGCCAGTGAATCCCTGAATGCCGTGCAGATCGTGCAGGCGTTCACGGCCGAAATCTCGATTGCCGATCGCTATCGTGACGTGGTTGAGGCCAGCTTCGACACCGCGATCGACCGCTCGCGGGTGCGCTCGATCATGAGCTTCATCACCTTCTGCTGCGTCTTCGGCGGCATCACCTTTGTGGTCTGGATGGGTGCCCGCAGCGTGTTGACGGGCGAGATCACTTACGGGGAGCTCGGCCAGTTCGTGCTCTATGCGTTGTTTGCCGCCACCTCCGCCGGCACGCTTACCGAGATGTGGGGCGAGATCCAGCGCGCCTCCGGGGCCACCGAGCGGCTGATCGAGTTACTTCACGCGCAGCCCAACGTGCGGGCGCCCGCCAATCCGGTGGCACTGCCCAGCCCCGGTCGTGGCCAGATCCGCTTCGAAAATGTGGCCTTCAACTACCCCTCGCGGCCGGAGCAGCGTGCGCTTACGGATTTCACGCTCGACATTCGCCAGGGAGAGCGCATCGCCTTTGTGGGGCCGTCCGGCGCCGGCAAGAGCACGACCTTCCAGCTGTTGCTGCGCTTCTATGACCCGCAGCAGGGCCGGATCCTGATCGACGGCGTGGACGTCGCAAAGGCCGATCCCCGCGATGTGCGCGCGCGGATCGCGGTGGTGCCCCAGGAGACGGTGATCTTTGGCGACACGGCGCTCGGCAATATCCGCTTTGGCCGCCCGGATGCGACGGAGGCGGAA
The DNA here is from genome assembly GCA_032122615.1 of Gammaproteobacteria bacterium. GTDB lineage: Bacteria > Pseudomonadota > Gammaproteobacteria > Steroidobacterales > SHZI01. Next base: position 2,769 of record JAQBGF010000180.1, read on the forward strand.
GTCAGGGAAGCCGCGCGCCTCGCGGTGGCCGACGAGTTTATCCACGAACTGCCGCAGGGCTACGACACCTACCTCGGCGAACGAGGCACCCGGCTGTCCGGCGGGCAACGGCAACGTATCGCGATTGCCCGCGCCATCCTCAAGGACCCGCCGATCCTGTTGCTCGACGAGGCCACCAGCTCCCTCGATGCGGAAAACGAGCGCCTGCTGCAGACGGCACTGGAACACCTGATGCGGGATCGCACCACGATCATCATTGCGCACCGCCTCGCGACGGTGCTTAAGGCCGATCGCATCGTGGTCATCAACCAGGGCCGCATCGTGGATGTTGGCACTCACGACGAACTGGTGAGCCGCGAGCCGCTGTACGCACGCCTCGCGGAGCTGCAGTTTGTCGAGACGCCTGTGGAAACGGCACCGGAAGCGGCACCAGAAGCAGTTGGCACGCCCTAGCAGGAGCCGTGAAGACGGCAATCCCGGCGTCGCACTCAGCCCTTCCCGAACCGGCTAAGCGTTCCGCCAGGGTACCGACTCGACGTCGACGTTACCGCCCGATAACACAATGCCCACTCGCTGCCCGGCGAACCGCCGGGAGTGCTTCAGCAAGACCGCCAACGGCACTGCCGCCGAGGGTTCGACGACCAGCTTCATTCGCTCCCATATCAGGCGCATGGCGGAGACAATCTCCTGCTCCGACACCGTCAATATGTCCTCGACCTGTTCCCGAATGATCGCAAATGTCTTGTCGCCCAGTGACGTCAGCAGGCCGTCCGCTATGGAGCGATTGCCGGTCGCCGGTAGCAACCGGCCCGAGTGAAACGACTGACGGGCATCGTCGCAGCAGTCCGGTTCCGCGCCGAAGACTCGCGTGCGCGGGGAGCAGGCTCGCACCGACAAGGCGGTGCCGCTGAGCAAGCCGCCCCCGCCGACCGGCGCAATCACGCAGTCAAGACTGTCGATTTCCGCGCAGAGCTCCAGCGCGACGGTCGCCTGCCCCGCAATGACGCGCTCGTCGTTATACGGATGGATCACCGTTGCGCGACTGAATTCGACGACGCTCGCCAGGGTCGCCTCACGTGCTGCCAGCGTCGGCTCGCACAGGACGATGCTCGCGCCGTAATGGGTCACGGCGGCCCGCTTCACCGGCACGGCGTTATCCGGCATGACGACGGTCGCCGGAATCCCCCGGTTGTGCGCGGCCAGTGCCAGAGCGGCAGCGTGATTACCGGATGAGTGCGTCGCGACGCCGCGGTCCGCTGCCGCCTGTTCCAGCGCGAACACTGCGTTGGTCGCGCCACGAATCTTGAAGGCGCCAGCCTTTTGCAGGTTCTCGCATTTAAAGAAGATCTCGGCGTTCGCGATCCGGTTCAGAGCGGCGCTGGACATCACCGGCGTACGGTGCACATAAGGCGCGATCCGCTGGGCCGCCGCTCGGATGTCGTCTATGGAAATCTTCGCCATTGTGGTGGGGGAGTGACGGATACTGCCTACCGGATAATGTGCTTAATCGGCGATAACGGCAAAAAGCCGGTAATCTGGGCGGACCATGAAGGACGGCGCGTGAGCATTCCCCGCAAGACCAAAATCATCTGCACCATTGGACCCGCAACGGCAAGTTTCACCATGCTGGAGCGCTTGTATGATGCCGGCATGAATGTCGTGCGGCTCAACATGTCGCACTCCGACCACGCTGCTGCCGCGCAGATCATTGCCTGGATCAAGACGCTGAATCGCAAGGTGCGTTATCCGGTGCCGATCATGCTCGACACGCAGGGACCTGAAATTCGTACCGGTGACTTGTCCGTGGCGCTGAACCTGAAGACAGATGACGTCATCGACCTGACTGTTCGGGATGATGTCGATGTCGAAAGGCAATCGATCCACGTCAATTATGCCGATCTGGTGAATGCAGTCGCCATTGGGGAACGAATTACGGTGGACAACGGCCTGATCAACCTGCTGGTGCTGGCCAAGTCCGGGTCGCACCTGACTTGCCGGGTGCTCGATGGTGGCATCCTCAAGGGCAAGCGCCACGTCAACCTGCCCGGCGTGCGGGTCAATCTGCCGGCGATTACCGATAAGGATCGTGTCGACATAACCTTTGCAATTGAGAATGAAGTGGACTTCATTGCGCTGTCCTTCGTTCGACAGGCCGACGATGTGCGCGAACTGCGGACCTTGCTGGGCAACAAGGCCGACAAGATCAAGATCATCGCAAAAATCGAAGATGCTGAAGGCGTCGAAAACGTAGAGTCGATTGCAGCTACCGCCGACGCGGTGATGGTCGCTCGCGGCGACCTGGGTATGGAGATCAATCTGGCCGAGTTGCCAAATGTTCAGCGGCAAATCGTCCGTTGCTGCGCCCAACAGGGCAGGCGCGTCATCGTCGCGACCCATTTGCTCGAGTCGATGATCCAGAACCCGGTGCCGACACGCGCCGAAGTGACTGACGTCGCCAACGCCGTGTATGAGGAAGTCGATGCCGTCATGCTGTCCGGTGAGACCAGCGTGGGGCAGTATCCGGTGCGCTGTGTCGAGCAGCTCGACGAGATCGCGCGGGCCAGTGAGCGCTACGCGGGCCTGGGGTTTTCGAAAGAGCTGGTGCGCGACAACGACAAGCTGCAGGTGGCCGCCGGCGCTGTTGACCTGGCCGAGGCACTGCAAGTGCGCGGGATTATCGTGATCACGCGACGCGGCCTGATGGCCGACTATGTCTGCAGCTGCCGGCCGCGTACGGCCACGATCTACGCATTCAGCAACGACTCACAGGCACGTCGGCGCCTGATGCTCAACCGCAATCTCATTTCTCATCGCACGGCATTCAGCAATGATCCTGAAAAGACCCTGGCCACGGCCTTTCAGGTGCTGCGCGAGCGCGAGGGCTTTGACAGCGGCGAAAAGCTGGTCGTGATTTCTGATGTCCTTGCCGGGGCAGGGATTGAGGCCATTCAGATCCGTCGCGTGCCGTAGAAAGCCCCCGCGGTCACGGTC
>JAQBGF010000181.1:0-17345 GCA_032122615.1 Gammaproteobacteria bacterium
CGGCCAGAATGCCATCATCAAGTACCGCTGGGGCGTCGAACGCCCTGATGAACTCATCTTTGCGGCAGCGCCGCCGACCATCAAGTTCGCCCTCGGCGAGAATCCGACGCAGGCTGCATTCCAGACGATGCCGGGAGCAGACCTCCGCTATCCGGCCACGCGCATGGGCGTCGCGGCGATGGTGCGTACCAGTTTCGAGCAGGCCCGGGCGTACCAGCGCGAGTGGCAGCGCTACCGGTCGCTGTCGAAGCGGCAGCAGGCCCGCACGCCACCGCCGCGTCGCGATCTCCGGCTCGAGCCCCTCGTGGAAATACTCGACGGCAAACGGGCCATACACGCGCACAGCTACCGGGCCGACGAAATCCTGATGCTGATGCGTCTTTCCGAGGAGCTCGGGTTCCGCGTGACCACGTTCCAGCACGTGCTGGAAGGTTATCGCGTGGCCGACGAGATGGCGGCACACGGCGCCAGTGGCTCCACGTTCTCGGACTGGTGGAGCTTCAAGATGGAGGCCTTTGACGCCATTCCGTACAACGCCGCCATCATGACGCAACGGGGTGTACTGACCAGTCTGAACTCGGACAATTCCGATCTGGCGAGACGCCTCAATCTTGAAGCCGCCAAAATGCTTCATTACGGTGGCCTCGATCGCGAGCAGGCGCTGGCGATGGTCACGATCAATCCGGCGAAGCAGTTGAAGATCGACGATTACGTCGGCTCGCTGGCCGCCGGCAAGGACGCCGACGTCGTGATCTGGAACGGCGACCCCCTGAGCGTCTACAGCCGGGCCGACATGACCTTCGTCGACGGCCAGCTCCGCTTCAGCCGGGACGTGGACGTGGCCCACCGCGGCCAAGTCATGGAGGCTCGTGAGCGCCTCGCGGCGGAAATTCGGGGCGACGACGCCAATCCCGCTTCTGCCGACGAGCCGGCGCCAACGCCTGCCGGCGCCGCGCCGGCTGTGAATCCGGCGGCACCGCCGTTCAACTACCAGTTCGCGCCGGGGAGCTTTGCTGCCGGTCCGGTTGCGATCTTCGGAGCCACCGTACACACGCTGGAAGGCCCGGCGATCCCGAATGGCGTCGTTGTGTTTGAGCACGGCCGCATCAGCGCGGTTGGCGGAGCGGATACGCCAGTTCCCGCCACGGTGGAACGCGTTGATGCCCGGGGCAAGCACCTGTGGCCAGGGCTGATCCACACCAACGCCGTGCTGGGCTTAAGCGAGATCGACAGCGTGGCTGGCAGTGTGGATATCGCCGAGACCGGCGAAATCAATGCGGACGTGGATGTGTCCCAGGCCGTGAACGCCGCGAGTACGCACTTTCCCGTAGCGCGTTCCGGCGGCATCAGTCATGCGGTGCTGGTGCCCAGTGGCGGCCTCGTGAGCGGCACCACGACACTGGTCCGGACCGACGGCTGGACCTGGGAGGAGATGAGCGCGGTGCGCCAGCATTCGCTCGCCATCCGCTGGCCGGAGCCGCCGCCGGCGCAGTACGCCAGGTTCCTGGGCCCGCCCAAAACGCTGACTGAGCAGAAGAAAGATACGGACGACCGGGTGAAGACGCTCGACAAGCTGCTGGACAGCGCCGAGGCCTACGGGCGGGCGAAGCGGCAGGCGCAGGCGACCGACGGCAGGTGGGACTATGACGCCCAACTCGAGGCCCTGCAGCCGGTGGTGAACGGCGAGCGGCCGCTGTGGGCGACGGCGCGGGAGAAGTACGCCATCGAGGCGGTCGTAAACTGGGCAGCCAGCCGCAAGTTGCGCCTGGTGATTACCGACGGGCGCGATGCCTACCTCGTCACCGACCTTCTGAAAGCCCACCAGGTGCCGGTGGTGCTGAGCAATATTGTCGTTGAGCCGCCGCGCCCGGATGATCCGTACGACACCCTCAACACATTGCCGGCGAAGCTGGAAGCGGCAGGCGTGCTGTTTGCAATCGCCAGCACCACGCGCGCCGGCGGTTCCGGCAATGCGCGCCACATCACGCTGTTTGCCGGCATCGCTGCTGCGAACGGGCTCGACCGCGAGGCGGCGTATCGCTCCGTGACTCTTTACCCGGCGAAAATCCTGGGACTCGATTCCGTGCTCGGCTCCATCGCCACCGGCAAGAGCGCGAGCCTGGTGCTGACCGACGGGGACCTGCTGGAGCCCAGCACCACGGTCGAGCAGCTCTGGATCGATGGCACGCGCCCGTCGATGGACGACGTGCAGAAGCAGTCCTGGCGCCAATGGAGCGCGCGGCCCCGGCCCTTGACGTCAAACTGATCGGTTCGCCGCTTCAGGCGCCCCCGGGCTTCGACCGGCCGAGGATGCGCAGGATGTGCCAGGGCGTAATGGGCATGTCGTTGATGGGTGCGCCGATGGCATTCGCCACGGCGTTGGCAATGGCCGGCGGCGTACAAACGATGGGCCCCTCACCAACTTCCTTGGCGCCGAATGGCCCGAACGGGTCTATGGACTCAACAATGATGTGTTCCACCGCCGGCATCTCGTGGGAACGGGGCATCTTGTAGTCGAGCCTCGACGGATTCATGACCTGCCCGTCCTCCAGAAGCATCTCCTCGTAGAGCACCTGGGACATGCCGCTGAAAATCTGGCCATCAATCTGGCCTTCGACGATGCGCGGGTTGATGGCCCGGCCCACGTCGTGGGCGGCGATGACCCGGTCTACCGTGACGATGCCGGTGTGCGGATCCACCGTGACCTCGGCGACCTGGGCGCCGAAGGAGTACGCCATGGTCCCGGTCTCTTTCGGGGAGTTGTAGAAACCCCGGCCCATGACGAAGCGGCCTTCCCGGCTGTGGAGCGTGTCGTAGACGGCCTGGCGGAAGGTCATGGCCTTGTCCGGCTCCCCCTTCGGGTAGATCTTCCGGTCCCGGAAGACGAGCCGGGATGGTTTCACGTCGAGCTTCGCGGCCGCCGTCGCCTCGATCTGCCGGCGGGCATCCAGGCAGGCGGCCTTGACCGCATTCCCGGTATTAAAGGTGCCACGCTGCGAGAAGGCGCCCACATCGAGCGGCGTTATATCCGTGTCGCCGGCGATCACGGTGATGTCCGCCGGCTGCACGCCGAGCACCTCGGCGGCGATGATGGCCATCGCGGTGTGGGAGCTCTGGCCCATGTCCGGCAGCCCGATGAGCAGCGACATCGTGCCGTCGTCCTGGACCTTGATGAACGCGGCGGACGTGTCGTGCTTGAAAACGCCTTTGGCGCCCGAGGCCATTGCGCCGATGCCGAGCCCGATGCCTTTCAGGGGCGGCAGCTTGCCGAACTTGCGCTTCCAGCCCGCCTTTTTGGTGACCTTCGTGATGCATTCCTGCAGCCCGCAGCTGCCAATAAAAGTGCCGGTCATGTTGGTATGACCCTTGGTCACCGCATTGCGCAGGTGGAACTCGACCGGGTCCAGGCCAATCTCCCGGGCGAGGGCGTCCATGTGGAGGCCGAGGCCGAAGGCCATCTGGGCGATCCCGCCACCGTGATGGAAGTAATAGGGAATGTTGTTCGTGTGGATGAGCCGGCCGCTATAGCGCGCCGTCTCCAGCTTGTAGAGCGCGTGGATGTAGGAGGAGGTCAGCGTCAGTACGATCATCTGCGACTCGACATAGGCGCCGGTGTCGAAGCTGATGTCCGCTTCGAACGCCTTGATCAGGCCCTCCGCGGAAACGCCCGTGCGGAACCGGTACTGAACCTCGCCGCCTGCCCGGCAGACGATGAATTCCTCGTCGCCGGTGATGCGGATCTTGACCGGCCGGCCCGCTCGCCGGGACAGCAGGGGGGCGATGTAATGGTGGGGCCTGGCGGCGGAACGCCCGGTAAAACCGCCACCCGTGTGCAGGCTCATGACGCGCACCGCACCGTCGGTCAGGCCGACCGCCCGGGCAATGGACTTCTGGAACAGCAGCGCGGTCTGCGTCGGGGTCCACACCGACAGCTTGTCGGGGCGCGACCAGTCCGCCACGACGGCGTGGTACTCCGCGTAGCAATTGTGGCTGGCCGCGGTCATGTACTGGTCGGCGCGCACGTGGGCCGAGCCCGCGAACGCGTGGTCCACATCGCCGAGGTCACTGTTCTGGGCCCAGGCGATGTTGCCCTTCGCCTTGGGATGAATCTGCACGGCGTCCGGCAGTTGCGCCGCCTTCATCGTGAGCACTGCCGGCAACGGCTCGTAGTCCACACGGATGAGCCGCGCGGCCTCGATGGCCGTGGCCTCGTCGAGGGCCGCCACAGCAGCCACCTCGTCGCCCACGTAGTTGACGGTGTCCTTGCGGAAGAGGGGTTGTTCGATGCCGGCGTAGACCTTGGGCGCATCGGCGTGGGTGAGGATGGCCTTCACGCCTGGCAGGCGCTGTGCCGCGGACGTGTCGATATTGAGAATCCGTGCCCGGGGGAGCGGGCTGCGCACGATCTTGCCGTGAAGCATGCCGGGCAGCACGATGTCATCGGTGAAGGCCGCCCGGCCGGTCAGTTTCTCCGGCCCATCGAGCCGCGGCTGGCTTCGGCCAACGACGCTGAAGTCACCCTTCCGCGTGGCCATCGGGCTCCTCCGTCGTTGCTGCCGCCATGCGCAGGATGGCCTGCCGGACCGCTTCTTTCACCTTGATGTGCCCGGTGCACCGGCAGAGCGTGCCGGCGAGCGCCTCGTTGATGTCGGCCTCGTCCGGGTTCGGGTTCGTATCCAGCAGGGCCTTGGCGGTCATGATCAGCCCCGGTGTGCAGGCTCCGCATTGCACGGCGCCGAATTCGAGGAAAGCCTGCTGCACCGGGTGCAGGCCGGCCGGTGTGGCGACTCCCTCGATGGTCGTCAGCGCCCGCCCATCCCACTCGATGGCCAGGGACAGGCAGGCGAGCACGGCGCGCCCGTCGTCGCCCTGCACCGTGCAGACGCCACAACTGCCACTGGTGCAACCGCGCTTGGTGCCCATCAGCCCGAGCTTGTTACGGAGAACGTCGACCAGGCTGTCCTCGACAGCCACCGGAACCCGGTGGCTGTCGCCGTTGACGGTCAGCGTGATGAATTGCCGGTCTGCCATGAGTTCTCAGTCCACCGGAACTTTCTGTCGGCGCAGCTGTTCGAGAACCTGCAGCACGAGACCGCGGACCAGCCGCTTCTTGTAGCCGGGTGGCGAGAAGAGATTGGCAACTTCCCCGAGGTCTTCCCGCGCGGCGGCCGCCGCGTCCGCAATGGCTGCCTCGTTGAGTCCGCGCTCCACGACGATCTGCCCGGCGCGCTCCAGCAGGACCGGCCAGGAGCCTACGGACCCGGCCACGAGTCGTGCGGACCGGATGGCCTTGTTGCTGCCGGTCACCGCAGCCGCCAGCGTCCCGTAGCCGTAGTCCAGGCCCGTCCGGGCGGTGGCCTTGGTGAAGAGGGCGCGAGTCCGGGCGGCAGGCACCAGCACGGCCGTGATGATCTCGTCGCTGGCCAGGGTCGTGTGATTCACGCCGTCGTCGTTGTAAAAATTTGCCAGGGGCACCTCGCGCTTGCCGCGCACGCTTACGGTTTGCAACCGGGCGTCAAGAACCAGCAGCGCCGGCGCCGTGTCGGAACTGTTGATGGCGCGGCAGGTCGTCGAGGTCTTGATGACGTGGCACAGGTCGCCCTCGGTTTTCCAGCAGGGCGCCCGGGAGGCCCGCCAGTTCTCGCTCTGGTTCGTGTACCAGCAACGAGTCGGCAGCCGCAGGTTGCCGCCCAGGGTTGCCATGTTGCGCACGTGCCGGGAGCCGACGGAGCGGGTGGCCTGCGCCAGGGCGGGGTAGCGCTTCACGACGAGCGGGTGCTCGGCCAGGTCTGTCAGGATGACGCCGGCGCCAATCCGCAGTGTGTCCGTGCCATCCAGATCGATGCCGTTGAGCTCGACGAGCCCCCGGATGCCAATGAGGGTCTGTGGTGTGACCAGCCCTTGCCGCATGCTGACCAGCAGGTCGGTGCCCCCGGCCAGCAGGCTGGCCCCATCGCCACCCGCCGCAAGAGCGGCGACAGCCTCGTCAAGGTTACGGGGCCTTACATATCGGAACATCGCTCGCCCCATCGTGGCTGGCAGTTTAGGCTACGCTGTCCTGAAATTGAGGAAATGCGTACTTTCCGCAAGCTATGGCATTCAAAGACTATTACGAGGTACTCGGCCTGACGTCCGGCGCAAGCCAGGACGACATCAAGCACGCCTATCGCAAGCTGGCGCGCAAGTACCACCCGGATGTCAGCACGGCATCTGATGCCGAAGCGCGGTTCAAGGAACTCGGGGAGGCCTATGCGGTACTGAAGGATCCGGAGAAGCGCGCGGCGTATGACGACATGGTTGCCCGGGGCAAGGGCGGACAGGGATTTCAGCCGCCGCCGGGATGGGATGCCGGGTTTGAATTCAGCGGCCGGGACTTCGAAGCCGGTGCCGGCATGGATCAGGGCGACCTGCTCGACGCGCTGTTTCGCCAGCAGGCCCGCGCCGGTCAGAAGGCGGGAAGGCGTGCTCAGGGGCAGGACCACCACGCCCGCGTGATGATTGATCTGGCCGATGCCTATCGTGGCGCCCAGCGGAGCATTTCACTGCGCATGCCGGTGCTCGATCCCGAAGGCCGCGTCACCATGCAGGAGCACACACTGGACGTCAGTATCCCGAAGGGCATCCGTGCCGGCCAGCACTTGCGGCTGGCGGGGCAGGGTGGCCCCGGATTGGGTGACGGCCCGGCGGGCGACCTTTATCTCGAGGTGAACTTCAATACCGATCCCTTGTTTCGCGCCGATGGCCGCGATGTCTATCTCGACCTGCCGCTCTCGCCCTGGGAGGCGGCGCTCGGTGCGTCGGTGACGGTGCCGACACCGGAGGGTCCGGTGCAGCTCACGATTCCTCCCAACTCGGTAGCTGGCCGCCAGCTGCGACTGAAAGGGCGTGGTATTCCGGGTTCGCCGCCGGGCAATCTGTACGCGATTCTCAAGATTGCCCTCCCGCCGGCTGACAGCGAGGCAGCCCGCGAGGCCTACCGGGTAATGGCCAAAGGCTTTGATTTCGACCCGCGTACACACCTCGGGGGAGATCCGTCATGAGCAAATTATCAGTCACACTGATTCACGGAACGGTCGTCGAGGAGGAAGTTGCGCTCACGCTGGTGGAACTCTGCCAGGCCTGCAACGCTGACGAGAAGTACGTCCTGGAGTGGATTGCCGAAGGGCTGCTCGAGCCCGTCGGCGAGTCGCCACAGCACTGGCGCTTCAGCGGTGACTCGCTGCGCCGCGCGCGGCTGGCGCGGCGCCTGACACGAGATCTCGAAATTGATCCGGCCGGTGTGGCGCTGGCGCTCGATCTCCTTGATGAAATCGCCGCGCTGCGCAGCCGCTTGCAGCGGGCAGGAATTGAGTGAACAGCGACGTACCGGTCCCGGCCTGCGGCGTCCCTGCCACGCGCGAGGACGCCGCCTGGATGCGCCGCGCTATTGAACTCGCCCGTAGTGCCGAAGCCGCCGGCGAGGTGCCGGTGGGTGCCGTGCTGGTGCTGGACGGCGTGGTGATCGGGGAGGGCTGGAACCGGCCGATCGGGAGTGCGGACCCCACCTCACACGCCGAGATCGAGGCGCTGCGGGCCGGCGCCCGGCAGCTCGGCAACTACCGGCTGAGCAGGTCCACGCTGTACGCCACGATGGAGCCGTGTCCGATGTGCGCGGGGGCCATGATCCATGCCCGCGTTGGCCGCCTGGTTTACGGCACGCCGGACCTCCGCGCCGGCGCGGCCGGGACGGTCATCGACGTCCTGGCGGGACCGGCCGCCAACCACCGGGTGGCGGTTACCGGCGGTGTGCTGGCCGATGAGTGCCGCGAACTCCTGCGGGCCTTCTTCCGCGCCCGGCGCGGCTGACTGTGATCCACGTCTTGCCGGCCCCGGTTGAGGGGAGCTATAGTTGACGTATACGTCAACCTGACGTCGGACGAGGATCCGGCCCTTGGCAGACCAGGCTTACTCCATCCAGCAGCTGTCCCGTGAGTTCGAGGTGACGCCCCGGGCGTTGCGCTTCTACGAGGACAAGGGGCTGCTTACGCCCGCCCGGCGGGGCACGACCCGGCTGTACTCCGACCGCGACCGGATCCGGCTGCGGCTGGCCTTGAGAGGGAAAAGGCTGGGCTTCTCGCTCGAGGAATGCCGGGAAATCATCGACATGTACGATCCGCGGCAGCCGAGTGGGGCGCGCCAGCTCCTGCGCCTGTGCGACAAGATTCGCGAGCACCGCTCGGAACTCCTGCAGAAGCTGCGGGACATCGAGGCGACGATGGTCATGATGGACGAGGTCGAGGCGAAGTGTTTCGCGGAACTGATGCAGATTGACGTTAAGGTCAGAAAGGCCAGCCAGTGAGCGCCGCGACACAGGACTTCCTCGACTTTGGCTTTGACGACAGCGCGACGCTTCTTCGCGACACCGTGCGGGAATTTGCCGCCAGCGAGATCGCGCCGCGCGCCGCGGAGATCGACGCGTCGAACCAGTTCCCGCACGAACTCTGGCAGCGGATGGGCTCGGTTGGGTTGCTGGGGATCACGGTTGAACCCGAGTACGGCGGCGCGGGCATGGGCTATCTCGAGCACGTGCTGGCGATGGAGGAGATCAGCCGCGCGTCGGCTTCGGTGGGCCTGAGCTACGGCGCGCATTCCAACCTGTGCGTGAACCAGCTGAGCCGCAATGGCAGCGAGGCGCAAAAGCGCCGTTACCTGCCGAAGCTGGTCAGCGGTGAGCACGTCGGGGCGCTCGCGATGAGCGAGCCAAACTCCGGCTCCGACGTGGTCAGCATGAAGCTGAAAGCCGAGCAGCGTGGTGACAGCTACGTGTTAAACGGCACCAAGATGTGGATCACCAACGGCCCCGAAGCGGATGTCGTGATTGTCTACGCGCGGACGGAGCCGGATGCGGGGGCGAGGGGCATTAGCGCCTTCCTGGTCGAGAAGGGCTATCCCGGTTACTCGACGGCGCAAAAGCTCGACAAGCTTGGCATGCGGGGCTCGAACACCTGCGAGCTGGTGTTTCGCGACTGCCAGGTGCCCGCCGAAAACCTCGTCGGTACGCGCAACGAGGGCGTGCGTGTGCTGATGAGCGGCCTCGATTACGAGCGGCTGGTTCTTAGCGGGGGTCCGCTCGGCATCATGCAGGCCTGCCTGGATGCCGTGCTGCCCTACGTGCACGAGCGCCGGCAGTTCGGCCAGCCGATCGGCGAGTTCCAGTTGATCCAGGGCAAGCTCGCCGACATGTACACCACGCTGAACGCCTGCCGGGCCTATGTGTACGCGGTCGCGCGAGCGGCCGACGCCGGCAGGACTACGCGCCAGGACGCGGCGGGCGCCATTCTCTATTCATCCGAGCGGGCCACGCAGATGGCGCTGGATGCCATCCAGATTCTCGGGGGTAACGGCTATATCAACGAGTATCCGGTGGGCCGCCTGCTGCGCGACGCGAAGCTTTACGAGATTGGCGCCGGCACCTCGGAAATTCGCCGGATGCTGATCGGGCGCGAACTGTTCAACGCCACTGCCTGATCGCCAGGCACTCGCTACGGGAGCAACTGATGGCCGGCCGCTATTTCGAGGAATTCCAGGTGGGCCAGGCCTTTGCCCACGACATTCATCGCACGGTGACCGAGACCGACAACGTGCTGATCACCACGCTGACCCACAACCCGGCCGCGCTGCACCTTGATGCCGAGTATTGTGCCGGCACGGAGTTCGGCCGGGTGCTGGTCAACAGCTGTTTTACGTTGGGCCTGATGGTGGGTGTTTCGGTCCACGACACCACCCATCGCACTGCCATCGCCAACCTGGGCTGGGATGAGGTGCGGTTTCCCAGGCCGGTGTTCGTCGGCGACACGCTGCGCATCGAAACTGAAGTTCACGCGTTGCGCGAGAGCAAATCGCGACCCAACGCCGGCATCGTCACCTTCATCCACCGCGCCTTCAATCAGCGCAACGAGGAAGTCGCCAGCTGCAAGCGCCAGGCGCTGATGCACAAGCGGCCTGCCGCATGATTCCGCGCAGCTGGCTGTTCGTGCCCGGCGACAGCGAGCGCAAGCTGGCCCGCGCGCTGGCCACCGGCGCCGATGCCCTGATTCTTGATCTCGAGGACGCCGTTGTGCCGGAACGCAAGGCGCTGGCGCGGGAGATGACGGCGGCGTTTTTGGCGGCGAATCGTCCGTCCGGAGGCCGGGCCTCGTCGCCGGCCGTGTGGGTGCGGGTCAATCCGGTGTCGTCGGGACTGATGCCTGATGATCTGGCGGCCGTGCTGCCGGGCAGGCCAGCCGGGATTGTCCTGCCCAAGCCGGATTCGATTGCCGATGTGCAGGCGCTGGATCGTGCGCTCGGCAAATTCGAGAAATCCTCGCCGGATCGCGCGCCAACGCCGATCGTGGCCATCGTCACCGAGACGGCGCTGGCGGTGACCAACCTGCACGGCTACGCCCGCCCGCCGGAGCGGTTGCTGGCGCTGACCTGGGGTGGCGAGGACCTGTCGGCGGAACTCGGTGCGCTATGCAATCGCGATGCGGACGGCGAGTTCCGGTTCACCTACCAGATGGTTCGCGGCCTGTGCCAGATCGCCGCCGCTGCGTCGGGCCGACCGGCCATTGAAACAGTCTCACTCGACTTCCGGGATGAGGCGGCGCTGTCGCGGCGTGCCGCGCGCGCTGTCGAAGACGGCTTCAGCGGCATGCTGGCGATCCATCCGGCGCAGGTCCCGATCATCAATGCCGCCTTCACGCCGACGGCGCAGCAGCTTGAGTTCGCACGCCGGGTACTGGCTGCTTTCGAAGCGGCCCCTGGTGCCGGCGCCGTGCAACTGGACGGCCGCATGCTCGACCGGCCGCACCAGGTGCAGGCGCGGCGAGTCCTGGAGCGGGCGCGATGAGCCTTTTGGAAACCCTGCTTGACGTGCGCTCGGCGGAATTCGCCAGCAACCGCGCGAGTAACGAAGCGCTGGTCGAAGATCTCAAGGCGCGCGTGGCGGGCGTTAGCGGCGGCGGCGGTGAAAAGGCGCGGGCGAAGCACGTGGCGCGGGGCAAACTGCTGGTCCGCGACCGGATTCGCGAACTGCTGGATCCCGGCTCGCCGTTTCTGGAGTTCTCCCAGCTCGCTGCCCACGGCCTTTATGGCGAAGAGATTGCGAGCGCCGGGATCGTGACTGGCATCGGCCGGGTTGCCGGGCAGGAGTGCGTGATCGTTGCCAATGACGCCACGGTGAAGGGCGGCACCTATTACCCGATAACCGTGAAGAAGCATCTCCGCGCCCAGCAAATCGCCGCCGCCAATCATTTGCCGTGCATCTACCTGGTCGATTCCGGCGGCGCGTTTTTGCCGCTCCAGGACGAGGTGTTCCCCGACCGCGAGCACTTCGGCCGCATCTTCTACAACCAGGCCAACCTGTCGGCCCGCGGCATTCCGCAGATCGCGGTGGTGATGGGTTCGTGCACCGCCGGCGGCGCGTACGTGCCGGCCATGGCGGACGAGAGCATCATCGTGCGAAACCAGGGCACCATTTTTCTTGGTGGCCCGCCGCTGGTGAAAGCCGCCACCGGCGAGGTGGTGAGTGCGGAGGAACTGGGCGGCGCCGACCTGCATTCGCGGACGTCGGGTGTAACGGATCACTACGCGCTGGATGACCGGCACGCGCTGGCGCTGGCCCGGCAGTCCGTCGAGCACCTTAACCGGGCCAAAGCGCCCTGGCTGGTGTGCCGGCCGCCCGTCGAGCCACGCTACGCGGCAGATGAGTTGCTCGGCGTGATTCCCTCGGACACCCGCAAGCCCTACGACGTGCGCGAGGTGATTGCGCGGCTGGTCGACGGCAGCGAGTTCAGCGAGTTCAAGCAGTTGTACGGCACCACGCTGGTCTGCGGCTTTGCGCATATCCACGGGTACCCGGTCGGCATCGTCGCCAACAACGGCATCCTGTTTTCCGAGTCGTCGCTTAAGGCGGCGCACTTCGTCGAGCTGTGCTGCCAGCGCCGGGTGCCGCTGGTTTTCCTGCAGAACATCACGGGCTTCATGGTCGGCCGCAAGTACGAGGCCGGCGGCATCGCCAAGGACGGCGCCAAGATGGTGATGGCCGTGGCCAACGCCCGCGTGCCCAAGTTCACGGTGATCATTGGCGGCAGCTTCGGGGCCGGCAACTATGGCATGTGCGGTCGCGCCTTTGATCCGCGCTTCCTCTGGATGTGGCCCAACGCGCGAATTTCGGTGATGGGGGGCGAGCAGGCGGCCACGGTGCTGGCCGAGGTGCGTCGCGACGCCGGCAAGAACGGCGCTGACGATGAGGCCTTCAAGGAGCCCATTCGCCAGCAGTACGAAACCCAGGGTCATCCCTACTACGCGACGGCGCGATTGTGGGACGACGGCATCATCGACCCGCGGGACACCCGCCGTGTTCTCGGGCTTGGCCTGTCGGCTGCCCTCAATGCGCCGCCGGAAGACACCGCTTTCGGTGTCTTCCGAATGTGATGTTCAGCAAGATCCTGGTTGCGAACCGCGGTGAGATCGCCTGCCGCGTGATCCGGACGGCGCGGCGCCTGGGTGTGGCCACGGTCGCGGTGTATTCCAGCGCCGATGCCAACGCCCTGCATGTGCAGCTGGCCGACGAAGCGGTCGCCATTGGCGCGGCACCGGCCCGCGAAAGTTACCTGAACGCGGCGGCACTCCTCAACGCGGCCCGGCGCACGGGCGCCGAAGCCATCCATCCCGGCTACGGGTTCCTGTCGGAGAACGCCGACTTTGCGGCCGCCTGCGCGTCGGCGGGTTTCGTCTTCATCGGCCCCCCCGTCGAGGCGATTCGCGCGATGGGGAGCAAGAGTGCCGCCAAGTCGCTGATGGCAGCAGCGGGCATCCCCGTCGTGCCGGGCTACCACGGCGACGGGCAGTCCGAAGAGAAGCTGGCGACCGGGGCGGCACGCATTGGCTACCCGGTGCTGCTGAAGGCGGTGGCGGGTGGCGGCGGCAAGGGCATGCGCATCGTCAACGCACCGGGAGACCTGGCAGCGAGTCTCGCCTCAGCCCGGCGTGAGGCCCGTGCCGCTTTCGGCGACGAACGAATGCTGGTGGAGAAATACCTCCGGCACTCCCGTCACCTGGAGGTGCAGGTCTTCGGCGACAGTCATGGCCAGTTGGTGCACCTCTACGAACGGGACTGCTCAATCCCGCGCCGCCACCAGAAGGTGGTGGAGGAGGCGCCGGCGCCCGGCCTGTCGGCGGAACAGCGCAGCGCGCTGGGCCGCCTGGCCGTCGACGCGGCGCGGGCGGTGCACTACACCGGCGCCGGTACCATCGAGTTCATCGCTGATGCGGACGGCCAGTGCTTCTTTATGGAAATGAACACCCGGCTGCAGGTGGAGCACCCGGTGACGGAATTTATCACCGGGCTGGACCTGGTCGAGTGGCAGTTGCGGGTGGCGGCCGGCGAGCGCTTGCCGCTCTCCCAGGAGCAGATCAGTGTGTGTGGGCACGCGATCGAGGTGCGGCTGTGTGCTGAAGACCCGGAGCGTGACTTTCTGCCGGCTTCAGGCCCGCTGCGCCACCTGAAGTTCCCGGCGGCGGGGCGCGATGTGCGCGTTGATACGGGCGTGCAGGCCGGCGACGCGGTCACGATTCACTACGACTCGCTGCTCGCGAAACTGATTGTGCACGGCGCTGATCGCGCGGCGGCTGTGCAGCGCATGCAGGCCGCGCTTCGGGAGACCGAAGTGGTTGGCGTCCGCACGAATCGCGACTTCCTGGCTGCGCTGGCGGCGCACCCGTCGTTTGCAGCCGGCGCGGTGGATACGGGATTTATCGCACGGCACCAGGCGGAACTCGCGGCGCCCGCGGCGCCCGTGGACGATGCGGCCGATATCGCTGCCCTTGCCGTCCTTCTTGAGCAGCACGCGGCCGCGGCGCGAGCCGCCGCCGCGTCTGCCGATCCGCATTCGCCCTGGCACGACACCGGCGGCTGGTGGCTCAATGCGCCGCCGGCCAGTTCCGTGGCTGTGTCCGGCGTACTGGCGGACAGTGGCCAGGTGCTGATCGCAACCGTGCACGGGCGACAGCGGCGCATCACGGTCATTCGCGATGGCGATGTACTCACGCTACTGGAGAACGGCCACTGTTCTCGTTTGCCGCACCCGGATGGCGCCAGAAGCAGGGCAGGGCGAGCGGTCGTCAGCGGGGGCTTTAGCGCGCCCATGCCGGGGCGCGTCGTGGCGGTGCACACCAGGCCCGGCGCCCGGGTGAAGCGCGGCGAGGTGCTGCTGGTGCTGGAGGCGATGAAGATGGAGCACGCCATCACGGCGCCGGCCGACGGCGTGGTCAGCCGTGTGCACTTTGCGGCGGGTGATCTGGTGGACGAAGGTGTTGAACTGCTGGCTCTGGAGTAGGAGCGGCTTCAGCCGCGACCTCAGCCGCGACTCTTACTGGCCGTCAGAGAGTCAGTGTCGCGGCTGAAGCCGCTCCTACCCGTGTTGCCCCGATCCGCCGTCACCGGCGCGTCGCCGGGCTGACCCGGTTCCTGGTAATCCTCCGGGCCGTCCTCGAGCCAGACGAGAATGTCGTAGTAGTTGCGGATGTTGCTCACGTAAAGGCGCGTTTCGCGGCCACGCGCGTATCCCCAGCGGGCTTGTGTGTACCAGCGTTGCTCCATGAGCAGTGGCAGCGTTTCCTTGACGTCCACCCACCGGTTCGGGTTGCCGCCGCGAACCTTGGTGAGTGCGCGCGCGTCGAGCAAGTGGCCATAGCCCATGTTGTAGGCCGCCAGCGCCATCCAGATGCGATCCTGGTCGGGGATATCCGGCGACAGCTTGGCGACCCGCTGCTTCATCCGCCAGAGGTACTTCGAGCCACCGACGATGCTCTGGCCCGCGTTTGCCGCATTCTCGACGCCCATCATTGAGGCCGTCGACGGCGTCAGCATCATGATGCCCTGGGCGCCCTTCGGCGAAATGGCCGCGGGATCCCAGTGGCTTTCCTGGTAACCCACGGCGGCGATCAGCCGCCAGTCCAGATCGGCGCGCTTCGCGGCGGCCATGAAGTTTTTCCGGTAGCGCGGCAGCAGTTGCTGGTAGTCGCGCAGGAATTTCTGCGTGCCGGCGTAGTCGAAGGTGTTTTTGTGGCCGTAGTAGCGGTCCATCACGTGCGCCAGTTGCCCGGATGCGCGCACTTCGGCGAGGTAAGCCGCTGCCGCGTCGATCAGGCTGCGATCGCCCCGGCGCTGGAAGGCCCAGGCAATCGCATCGCCTTCTGTCAGGTTGAACGCGACGCGCAGTTCCGGGTGAAAGCGCTGGAAGATCGTGAACAGATTCGAGTCCACAACCGTGTAGTCGGCCTCGCCGCGGGCCACGCGATTCAGCAGCTCGCCAGCGTCTGCGGAAGGGTCCTCGGTCCAGACCAGGCCCGGAACCGTCCCGCGCGCGGCAGTCAATGTCTCGACGTAGCTCGACTGGGCGACCACTTCCAGTCGCTTGCCCAACAGGTCAGCGGGGGAGCGCGGGCGTTTTCGTCCCTGGTGATAAACGAGCCGCTGGCTGACCTGCTGGTACGGAGGGCCAAAGGCCACGCGCCGGGCGCGTTCGGTGGTGACGGTGAGTCCCGCCGCCGCCAGGTGGGCCCGACCCGCCTCGACGTCCGACAACAGGTCGCCAAAGCGTTTGACCTCCACCAGTTTGAGTCTGACCCCGAGGTGATCGGCGAAGCCGCGCACGAGGTCGTAGTCCGGTCCCTCGGGTCCGGCCTGGCCAATGAAATAGGTAATCGGGCTATTGCGGGTGACGACCCGCAATTCACCGAGTGCCCGGACTTCTTCCAGGAGAGTCGGCTGGACCCCGCAGGTGGTGAGCAGGGCACCGAGCAATATGATGAGTACGTGTCTCATAGGTCAGTGGCTTTGGGTTTGCACCCTCCGTCATGGCCGTTCAGAGGCGGGTGCACCGTAGCACGCTGCTTTCGGGCCACTCCAGATGGCGAGTCTCCGTTTGCAGAGATCGCCTTATGTTTGAAATGAGTAGAAACAGCAGCTTACAATATTAACCTTCGTATACTGTCAAGTCGCAGCCGGGTGCGGACTTCGGCTAAGGTAACAGCCCATGACAGCACCGAGCCACGCCGCAACCACCCCCGTCATTCCCCAGACCTGGCGCACCCGCTGCCGGGCTGCCGGCATCGATCCCGCCGAGGTGGAAATGGTGTCCGGGCGGTACCGAGCGTACCGGAATTTCATGGCCTCGCGAGGCGGTGGGCTGACCCTCGACGAGTGGTTCCGCTTCTACCGGCAGGAGAAGCAGTCCGAAAGTCCTGACCAGACCGGCGGCGTGGTGAGCGGTTGCTCGGCCACCGGCGAGGCTGTCGAGCAGAACGTGCTGACCAGCCCGGCCGCCTTCCTGGCCGCGCTCAAGGATCAGTTGGGTTCTGGATCAGCTTAAGGCGTCGCCCGACGCGCATCGTCCGGCCTGACTCTCTATAATCCGCCTCGCCGGAGGGATGCCGGAGCGGCTAAACGGCCCTGACTCGAAATCAGTGGAAGGCTAACGCCTTACGGGGGTTCGAATCCCTCTCCCTCCGCCAATTCGGCATTCGGCATTCGGCGTCTCGCCGAGCTTCTCAGTTTTGGGTTGCCAAGTAAGTAAGTAGTCACTTACAATCCAGGCGTGGAGACGCAGACGCCTCGAAAACCTTCCCTGGAGCGGCGGGAGGAGATCGCGGCGGCGGCCCTTCGCCTCATCGGAGAGCGCGGTCGAACGGCGCTGACGACGGCTAATCTGGCCGCAGAGCTCGGGCTGTCGTCGGGCGCCTTGTTCCGTCACTTCGCGACCCTTGACGATGTGCTTCGGGCGGCGGTCGAGCTCGGCCTTCAGAGAATCGAGGCGACGTTTCCTGACGAAACGCTTCCGCCACTCGAACGGCTCCTCGCGCTGGCGAGACGACGGGTGGAAGTCATTGGCGGCGATTCCGGACTCGCGTGGCTCGTGCGCTCCGACGAGGTGCACCTCACCCTTCCCGCGGACGCGCTCGCCGAGCTGCGTCGCCTCGTGGCACGCTCGAAGCGTTTTCTGCTAGACGCGATTCGGGAAGGCGCTGCCGAAGGGACCATTCGTGACGACATCGAGCCTGAGATTCTTCTCGTTCCCGTGACAGGAACGATCCACACCCTGATCGGAATGCCCGGCATTCATCGATCTTCGAGAAAGACTCGTGGCATCGAGCCAGAGCGCGTTTTCTCAGCACTCGCGTTACTGCTCGCGCCCAGGACAAAGAAAAGGAGAACGCATCATGTTGAGAAGTGACACTAGCGTCGGCAATCTCGCCACAGAGCATCCGCTCGCAACACGTGTCTTCGCACGCCACCGTTCCCGCGGCCCATCTGCTCGTGGTGG
>JAQBGF010000182.1:0-22585 GCA_032122615.1 Gammaproteobacteria bacterium
GCGATGGGAATGCCGAGCAGCGTGTAGAAGACGGCGAAGGCGAGGCCGTGGAGCAGACTGATTTGCGTGTCGGTGATGCCGAGATCGGCTCGGATCGGCCCGACCAGCAGCGTGAGAATGCTGCGGTCGATAAAGGAGAACACGTAGGCGACGGTCAGTACGCCGACGGTGTACCAGCCCACGGTCTTAGTAGGAGCGGCTTCAGCCGCGACCACTTTCACGGACGGTATGTCGCGGCTGAAGCCGCTCCTACCCGCATACCGGGCAACCTGGCGCCTTGCGGATCGTCACGGTGCGAGTGACGCCGGCCAGCGCGTCGTAGATCCACAGCCGATTGCGCAGGCCGGAGTCGAGGCCGAGCAGCAGCTTCAGCGCCTCCGTGGCGAGCAGCGCGCCGATCGTGCCGGCCACCGGCGCCAGAATGCCCTGGCCCGCGCAGTTGGCGAAGTTCTCGTCCTCGTCGGAGTACAGGCACCGGTAGCACGGGCTGTCGCTGTCGTTGTTGAGGAAGACGGCAACCTGCCCCTCAAAGCGGATCGCGGCGCCGGTTACCAGCGGCGTGCGGGTGGCGACGCACGCGGCATTCAGCGCCAGCCGGGTGGGAAAGTTGTCCGTGCAGTCGAGCACGAGGCTGCACGCACCAACCGCGTCGCGCAGTTCGTCGGTGTCCAGGCGCCGGTTCAGTACGTTGACGTGCGGCGCGGGGTTAGCGGCACGCAGGCGCTCTGCCGTTGCGTGAGTCTTGAATTCGCCCACGTCAGATTCGTGGAACAGGATCTGGCGGGGCAGGTTGGTGGCGTCGACCTTGTCGAAGTCGTTGATGATGAGATGCCCGACGCCGGCATTCGCCAGATAGAGGCTCGCCACTGACCCGAGGCCGCCGAGGCCCACCACCAGGACGCTAGCCCGCTCGAGCCGTTGCTGCCCGCTCTGGCCCACCTGCGGCAGCGCGAGGTGGCGGCTGTAGCGCACCGGATCGACGGTAGTCATGCCACGGCCTCCCCAAACCGGCCTTCCGACACCCGCGGGTGGCCGGCAATATCGGTAGTCGTCATGATGCTGTGAAAGCCGGCGCTTTTCATTAATGCGCACACCTCATTGGCCTGGCGAAAGCCGTGCTCGAGAAGTAGCCAGCCGTCCGGATGCAGGTAGCGTGGGGCCTGTGCCGTGATCGCGCGATACGCGTCCAGGCCATCGGTGCCGCCATAGAGCGCGACGCGCGGCTCAAAGCCGAGCTCCGGGTCGGTGAGGTTCCTTTCGCCGGTGGCGATATAGGGAGGGTTCGACACCAGCACGTGAAAGCGTCCCTTTCTGGCGCCTGGCTTCGGCAGTGACTCGAACCAGTCACCCTGTTTGAAAGTTACGTTGCCGACGTTGAGTGCCCTGGCATTTCGCCGGGCCACCGCGAGTGCCGGCTTGCTGAGGTCGGTCGCCGTCACCTGGCAGGCCGGGCGCTCGCGGGCGACCGCCAGCGCGATCGCGCCAGAGCCCGTGCCGAGGTCGGCAACCGACCAGGCGGCGTCCGCGGGAATCCGGCCGAGCACCCGCTCCACCAGCAGTTCGGTTTCCGGGCGAGGCACCAGCGTTGCCCGAGTGACCTCAAGGCGGAGACTCCAGAATTCGCGGTGGCCGGTCAGCTGGGCCACCGGGCAGCGGGTTTCCCGCCGGGCGAGCAGCTGCGTGTACCGGGCCTCGGTATCGGCCGGGACACTGGCGAATAACGAGCGGTACAGATCTTCCCGAGCCTGGCCGAACGCGTGTGCCAGCAGCAACTCGGCATCCAGCCGCGGCGAATCACCAACGTCGGCCAGGCGTCGGGCGCCGTCGCGCAATAGCTGGTCCACCGTCCTCATGGGGCTATGTTAGCCTGCCAGCCCCCGCGACTTCCCATACAACCATTGAGTATCAGGGCCCTGCCATGGCAAAGAAATCCAGCCAGTTTGAGACCCGCGTGATTCACGCCGGCGAAACCACCGACGCGGCCACAGGCGCCGTCATGCCGCCGATTGTGACCAGCACGACCTTCGAGTGGGAAGCGTTCGGCCAGCCGCGCGAACACGTCTACACGCGCGCGTCGAACCCTACCCGCAACGCGCTGGAGCGCTGCGTGGCCGATCTGGAATCCGGTGTGCGGGGCCTGGCCTACGCGTCGGGGCAGGCGGCGACCGCCGGTGTTCTGGACCTGCTCGACGCGGGCAGTCACGTGATCGCGCCGCTCGATTTTTACGGCGGCACCCGCCGTTTGTTCGACCAGGTGCGTCGGAGGGTCAGCGGGCTCGAACTGACGTATGTTGATATGACGGATGCCAGCGCCGTAGCCGCGGCGGTTCGTCCCACGACGAAACTGATCTGGATCGAGACGCCGACCAACCCGCTGCTGAACATTACTGACATTGCGGCGATCGTCGCGATTGCGCGCCAGCACAAGATACTCACCTGCGCGGACAATACCTTTGCCACGCCGTGTTACCAGCGGCCGCTGGAATTGGGTGTGGATATCGTGATGCACTCGGCCACGAAGTACCTGGGCGGGCACTCGGATGTGCTCGGCGGCGTTAACGTGGTCGCCGACGCCGAACTCGGCAAGCAGATGCACCTGATGCGCAGTGCATCGGGCGGCGTGCTCGGCCCGTTCGATTCCTACCTCGTCCTGCGCGGCATCAAGACGCTCGCGCTGCGCATGGAGCGGCATTGCGCGAACTCGCTGGCGGTTGCGCAGTTCCTGGAAAAACATGCGCGCGTTTCACGCGTTTACTACCCCGGATTGCCGGCTCATCCGCAGCACGAACTGGCGAAGAAGCAGATGACCGGCTTCGGCGGGGTCGTGTGTTTCGAGATCAAGGGTGACGGGAGCACGGTGGGCGGTTTCATGAACCGCCTGCAGGTATTCACGGTGGCCGAGAGTCTTGGCGCGGTGGAAAGCCTGGCGGGTCAGCCGGCGACGATGAGCCACTCGAGCGTTCCAGCCGATGAGCTGCGGAAGATGGGAATCAATGAGAACCTGGTGCGGCTGTCGGTCGGCATCGAAGGCGTGCAGGATCTCATCGCCGATCTCGACCAGGCGCTGCGCACCCCGTAGGAGCGCCTTCAGGCGCGACCTTCCCTGTTACCACCTCGGCCCGCCCGTCGCCGCCGGAAGGCCCTCGCGCGGGACGTTCGTTGCGGCCATCCCTGGCCTTCGCTCTCTTGACGCGGGCTGGCGCCGGGCTCTGGCGGAGCAGATCTGCGGCAGAGTCCGGGAGAGGGGTATCGGCAGAGCGTCGCATTGGTTCCCGTATCCGGAAGTTATGCGACACTTTCGTCGTCCAATTAGTTGTCATGCCGCGAGAAACGTGAATTGACGCTCGCGTACTCCTCTGAAACGATCCGCGCATGTACTTCGAGGTAGTCGGTGAGATCACGGGAGCTGAAACCATTGCCCAGGGCCGAGGTATTCGGGAACGTGCCCGCCTGGTGAAGCTTTACGGACGCGGTGTGACATCGGAGGAATGTTTACGCGTTTCAGGCCTCTATCGTGGACGGTACGTGGTGGATCACGCATAAAGATGGCAGTCCTTACTGATGACCGGATTAGTGGGCGTTAGTAGAGGGATTCATGACAAGGAGCATTAGCATGGAGTCCAACGTCACCGAAATCGCGCCGGACACGTACCGGATATCAACGTTTCATCCCGGATTCGGTATCCAGTTCAACCAGTTTCTGATCAAGGACGATGAGCCATTCCTGATGCATACGGGCTTCAAGGAGATGTTTCCAACAACACTTCAGGCAGTGACGTCGATCATCGACCCCGCCAGGTTGCGCTGGATCGGCTTCAGTCACTTTGAATCGGATGAGTGCGGCGCGTTGAATAAATTTCTTGGCGTTGCCCCGCATGCGCAGGCGGTTTGCAGCGTTGTCGGCGCGATGGTAACGGTCAATGATTTCGCGGACCGCGCGCCACGTTCGCTTGCCGACAAAGAAGTCCTGCAAACCGGCCGGCACCATCTGCAGTTTCTGGCAACCCCCCACGTGCCGCACTGCTGGGACGCCGGGTTTTTCTTCGACCAGGCAGAACGAACACTGCTTTGTTCGGATCTCTTTTTCCATCCGGGCGATCCCGAGCCGCTGATCGAGACTGATATTGTCGGGCGCGCCCGGGACGCAATTCTCGGCAGCCTCGACGGGCCGCTGGCAAATGACATGCCCTACACGCCTTACACGCACAACACCCTCGAGCGGCTCGCGGCCCTGGAACCCGCTACACTCGCGGTCATGCACGGTTCCTCGTTCCGGGGTGGCGGCGGCAAGGCCATTCTTGATCTTGCTGCTGTGCTCAAAGCTGCGCTAGGTCAGCCAGAGGGCAGGTCCTGACTCGCTCGAATTCTTGATCTTCGAGCCTCTGGGCTTTGGTGTCATCTGCCCAAGACAAACATCGAGGGAATTACATGTACTACATCGTTGAATCTGCCAAGTCCTTTGATCAGGCGTCCGCAGACCTTGAATCAGCGGTCAAGCGTCATGGCTTCGGGGTACTGCATGTCCATGACCTGGGGGTCACGCTCCGTGGTAAAGGCATCGCCTTTGCTGAGCAGTGCAGGGTGTTTGAAGTCTGTAATCCCGGGCAGGCGGCGAAAGTTCTGGCAACCGACATGCGCCTGAACATGGCGCTGCCGTGCCGCATCTCCGTGTTTACGGAGCAGGGCAAGACCAGAATTGGGCTGATCAAGCCGGCGCAAATGCTGTCGCAGCTATCCCAGGATCCGGCGCTGGTTCAGGTTGCCCGGGAGGTTGAGGAAAAAACCATGCAGATGGTTGATGACGCGAAATGAGCCCTGGCCGCCGGGCATTCTGAAGCGTTGCAATGGCGCCAATGGTCATTCAGGTCAAGGTCAAACCCCGATCTCGCGTCAGCGCGCTCGAGCAGGCCGAAGGCGGCACCTGGACGGCAAAGCTCAAGTCACCACCGATTGATGGCAAGGCCAACGCCGAGCTGATTGCTCTCATCGCCCGTCACTTCAAATGCGCCAGGTCCGCCGTGTCTATCAAGAGCGGCGCGTCGGCGCGCATGAAGCTGGTACGAATAGAACCCCAATCAATCTGACCAGCCACTCGCGAAAGCGCGGTGATGGCGGGTAGAGTTGACGCGGGTGTCGCGGGCCAGCCGGGCAGGACAGCCCGGCGCCAGCCCGCGTCAAGAGAGCGAAGGCCAAGGATGGCCGCAGCGAACGTCCCGCGACAGCTCTACCCGCCGTCACCGCGCGCTACCGACGACTGGTACCAGATTCCAGCCGGGCCAGTTCCGCCGGAACAAGCTCTTGATCAACCGCCCGCGCCATCTGGTCCGGCGCCAGCAATCCCTGCGCCAGAATGAAGTCGTGGAAGCGCCGGCGATTGAAGGCCTTGCCCAGCGTGATCTCGGTGCGCGCCCGCAGATCCAGCAGCCGCTGGTACCCGTAGAAGTAACTCGTCGCCTGGCCCGGCGCGCGGAAGGTGTAGCGCTGCAGCTCCTGGTCGGCGAAGGCCTCGCTGATTGCCACGTCGCCGGTCAGCACGCGGCGCGCTTCGTCCAGCGAGATCTCGCCCGACTGCAGCCCGGGATCGAGGAAGGCCCGTGCGGCGCGCAGTAGGCGGAACTGCAGTGTGGTCAGCTGGCCGTCCAGCGGCAGATAAGGTTGTGATTCGGCTTCGGCATACAACGCCCAGCCTTCCACGTTGACGCTGTTGAAGGCGAACAGCGCGCGCGCCAGCGAGACCCCGTTCTCCACCATGCTGGCGAACTGCAGTTCATGGCCCGGACGGACTTCGTGGGTGGTCAATGTCCAGGTCACTGCATCGAAGCTGAAATCTTCGAGACGCCGTGCGGGGGCCTCACCGTCCACCGGCGGCGTGATGAGGGGTAGCACGAACTCCCCGCGCTCACCCTGGTTATTGATGAAGGGCGGCGGCTGCATAGAGGGAGCAGGTTGCGCGGCGCTTTCGGCGGCCGTGGCCAGCCGGATGATCGCTTCACGCTCTGGCAGGGTCACGATCTTCTCGCGGCGAATTATTGCCTCGATGGTCGCAAGCCGTATGCGGTACAGGGTGAGCGTGTCCTCGCCCGTCAGCTGCCGGGTACGGAGCTCGCGAATCACGCCGGGGTAGTCGGTAGCCTTGAGCTTGTGCTCCCGCGCCACAAGCGGTGCGAGTGCCACCATCTGGTTGCGGATCTCGATGAACGCCGTGCGTGCGCGGGCGGCGAGTTCTGCCGGCGGAATATCAACACCCACTTCGCGCAGCCGGATGGCATACAGTTCGTCCGGCAGGCGGAAATCCTGGCGGGCCTTTGGCAGCACCTCGCGTCGCAGGACTTCATTCCAGGCGTCGACCTGCACACGCAGCTCCTTCACGGCCTTGTCGCCACCGCGTACCTGGTATTGCTCCAGCAGCTCGTCGATTCCGTCCAGGTACAGCGTGCTGCTGGCCAGTTGCTGCTCGAGATCGCCCTGGTAGGGGAAGAGCAGGCCGAGTGTGTCGAGCCGCTCGCGCAGACGCGCTTGCGCAAGCGTCGCCAGCGGTGTGTAGCCTTCCTCGAGGCCGGCGTAGCGGCGCAGGCGAATCACAGCCGCCGGGTGGCGATCCTTTGCGACCTGGTCGGCCAGCAGCGCACGCACTCCTTCGTAAACCTGCTTCGCCACGTCGAACACCGGCAGCAGATAGCGCTGGTTGGCTTCCTCGGAGGCCGCCATTAACAGTGCGTCCTGCCGCAGGATCTCCAGATCCTGCCGAACGTTTCTGTCCTGAACTTTTGCGCTGCGGGCATCGAGGTCACGGGCCGTCGCCGTAAAGGCGGCCTGCAGCCGCTCGCTTATGGCGGGCCCCAGCTCGACGACGCGACTGTCGACGCCCGTCACGCCGAGCTTGCCGGCCATCTCCGGGTAGAAGCGTGCGTAGGTTTCAAGCAGCGCCTGCGCTTCGGTATTGCTGCGCGTGATCCAGTCGGGCGTCGAAGGTTCCTCGGCGCTGGCTACACTGATGACTGCCAGCAGGAGCAGATTGAGCAGGTGTTTCATGCGTCGAGGTTAAGCCAATCCGGCATCGTGAGCCCCCGGGCGGCGAGAAATTCCCGGTTAAAGAGGCGCTGTCGGTAACGCAGGCCGGAGTCGCACAGCACCGTGACAATCACGTGCCCCGGGCCGAGCGCCTTCGCCAGCCGCACCGCCCCGGCTACGTTCACCCCGCTCGAACCGCCCAGCACAAGGCCGTCACTGCGAATCAGGTCGTACACCAGCGGGATCGACTCGCTGTCCGGAATCTGGAACGGGTGATCGATGGGTGTATCGGCAAAGTTGGCCGTGATCCGGCTGGTGCCGATGCCCTCGCTGATGGAACTGCCTTCGGCCTTGAGCTCGCCGCTGGTGAAAAAGTTGTACAGCGCCGAACCGGCCGGATCGGCCAGGCCAATCTGTACGCCGGGATTTCGCGCGCGAAGTCCGCGAGCGGTGCCAGCCAGCGTGCCGCCGGTGCCCACCGAGCAGACGAAGCCGTCCACGCGGCCGCCGGTTTGTTCCCAGATCTCGACAGCGGTGGTGCGCTCGTGAAAATCCCGGTTGGCGACGTTGTCGAACTGGTTAGCCCACATCGCGCCGTTGGGTGCGGTTGCCGCCAGTTCCCCGGCGAGGCGCTGCGAGGTGTGCACAAAGTGGTTCGGGTTCTTGAACGGCACCGCCGGGACCAGTCGAATGTCGGTACCGTAAGCCCGCAGTGTGTCGACCTTGTCCTTGCTCTGGTTATCGGGCATCACGATGACAGTCGGGTAGCCCAGGCAGTTGCCCACCACGGCGAGGCCGATGCCGGTGTTACCGGCCGTGCCCTCGACGATAATCCCGCCGGGCTTGAGTTGCCCGCGGCGTTCGGCGTCCCGGACGATGCCGAGTGCTGCCCGATCCTTTACCGAGCCGCCGGGGTTCATGAACTCGGCCTTGCCGAGGATTTCGCAGCCGGTAGCGTCAGACAGGCGATTTAGCCGGATCAGGGGCGTGTTGCCAATGCAGTCGACGAGAGAGGGAAAAGGGGTTTGCATGCGGGCTCAACCTTCCAGCTCGGCAAGCTGCTCCGCCTGGTATTCATTAATAAGGGGTTCTATGACGGCATCCAGCTGGCCTTCAAGCACGTTATCGAGCTTGTAAAGGGTCAGGTTGATGCGGTGATCCGTCACCCGGCTCTGGGCGAAATTGTAGGTACGGATGCGCTCTGACCGGTCGCCGGTACCCACCTGGCTCTTGCGCCGCGCCGCCTGCTCGTTGTGCTGCTTCCGACGGGCCTGGTCGAGCAGCTTTGCTTTCAAGAGCGCCAGTGCCCGTGCCCGGTTCTTGTGCTGCGAGCGTTCGTCCTGGCATTCCACGACCAGGCCCGTGGGCAGGTGCGTGATACGTACCGCCGAGTCGGTCTTGTTGACGTGCTGGCCGCCGGCGCCTGAGGCGCGGTAGGTGTCGGTGCGCAGTTCCGCCGGGTTGATCGGGATCGCGTCGATCTCTTCCGGTTCCGGCAGCACGGCAACCGTGCAGGTGGAGGTGTGCACACGACCCTGAGCCTCTGTTTCCGGGACGCGCTGCACCCGGTGGGCGCCAGACTCGAACTTCAGGCGCGAGTAGGCGCCACGGCCGATGATCCGGCTGATGATTTCCTTGAAGCCCCCGTGTTCGCCGCTGTTCGAGTTAACGATTTCGATCTGCCAGCCGCGGTCCTGCGCGTATCGGGAATACATCCGGAACAGGTTGCCGGCGAAGAGCGCCGCTTCGTCGCCGCCTGCCGCCGCCCGTATCTCCAGGTAGATATTGCTGTCGTCGAGGGGGTCCTGCGGAATCAGCTGCAGGCGGACTTTCGCCTCAAGTGCCTCGAGTTCGCCGCGAAGGCGGCCAACTTCCTCCTGCCCCAGTTGTCGGATCCCGGCATCGCTGTCGTTCAGCATTTCGGCGGCCGTGGTCTGGTCTGCCTCAGTCCGTCGCCATTCCTGGAACAGGCTGACCACTGACGTGAGCTGGGAATACTCCCGCGACAGATCGCGGAACCGCGACTGGTCGGCGATTACCGTCGGGTCGGTCAGGAGTTCGCCGAGTTCCTCGGAGCGGGTCACGAGTTTCTCGAGCTTTTCAACAATGGAAGCCTGCATTCCCGCTATTATCCCCGATGTGAATCTGGCCGCGAACTGCGCACGTTACCCCACCCGCCTGTGTTTCGGACTCCTGCCGCTGCTGCTGTCCTGCTGGATGCTGCCCGCGGCGCTGGCCCAGCCGGCGGCGCCGGATGCCGGGGAACTTCTGCGCACGGCCGAGCTGGCGCTTGAGAAAAGGGATCTGTACGGAGCCGCGCAGGCCTTCACCGCCGCTGCCGAAGCGGTGTCGGACATAGCCATCGCGGAGCGCGCCAGCCAACTGACGTTTGGTCTCGGCTTCGATGCGCTGGCCGAGCGGGCCGTGCTGCGGTGGACGGCTCTTGCGCCTGACAATGCCTTGCCCCGGGTCCTGCTCGGCCGTCTGAAACTTCGCCGGTACGCCATCGATGACGCGGCCGCCGACATGCTTGCGGCGCTGGGCCCCGGGGAACCTCGCCGGGATGAGGTGTATCTGGCTCTGGCCTCCGATCTGTCAGATGAGGACAACGCGGAACTCGTCACCCGGGTCTTGTCGCGACTGACAGCACTCGACCCGCTGGCGCCGGGCTTGCAGCAGGCGCTTGGCACCGCGGCACTTCGCTCCGGGGACTACGACCTGGCGATCGGGGCCGCTTCCACCGCATTGCTCGACGACCCCGACTGGCAGGATCCGCAATTGCTGATGGCCCGCGCAATGGCCGCGCTCGGCCGCGACGACGAGGCGCTGGCGAAAATTGCCGCGTTGAAGGCCGCCGGCTCCGGCCCGCTCATCGACCTGGAGTACGCCCGGATGCTCGCCGACGCGGGCAAGATTGCCGAGGCACGCGAGGCGCTTGCCACGCTGACAACGACGTACGGTGAACGGCCCGAGATCGAGCGCACCCTGGCGTTCCTGGATCTGGCCACGGGCGATCTGGACGCGGCCGAACAGCGCTTCGAAGCGCTGGAAGACAGCGGCCCGGGGCGCCTTGAGGCCTTCTATTACCGGGGGCAGATCGCGGAACGGCGTGGTGACGCCGAGGCTGCGCGCCGCCTGTATGTTCGAGTCAGCTCAGGTCCCTACCTGGTGCCCGCGCAGCTCGCGAGTGCCGGGAGCCTGGCCCGGTCCGGCGCACCCGATCAGGCGCTGGAGGAGCTGGCCCGGTTCGTGAGGGACTATCCGGCCGAGGCGATGGACGTGTTGGAACTCCGCGCGCAGTTACTGCTGTCGCTTGAGCGTCAGGACGAGGCCCTTGCCCTGTACAACGAGGCCCTGCGCTACAAGCCGGCGTGGCTGTCCGTGCTGTTATCGCGCGGCGCGCTGCACGAGCAGCAGGGGCAACTGCGCGAGGCGGTGAGCGATCTGAAGGCTGCCGTGGAGATCGCGCCCGGTGACGCGCTGGCGTTGAACGCGCTTGGCTACATCCTGGCCAATCGCACCGGCAAGACCCGCGAGGCCTGGCGCTACGTTCGGCGCGCCTACGAAATCCAGCCACGCAGCGCCGCGATCCAGGACAGTGTGGGGTGGGCGCTGTTCCGGCTGGGCCGGCTTCCCGAGGCGCGCAGTCATCTGGAAGAAGCAGTCGACCGGCTACCCGACCCGGAGATCATGAGCCACCTGGCCGAGGTGAACTGGAAGCTGGGTGACCGGGACGCGGCAATCGACTTGCTGTTCGCGGCCGCTGTGGCCTGGCCCGACAGCCGGCCCGTTCGGGACACCGCCGAACGCCTGCTGGACTAACAGATGCGGCGACTGGACCGGCTCAGGTCGTTCCTGCCTCTGGCCCTCCTCGGCGCCGGCCTTCTGGCCGGTTGCGTAACGCGTGGAACAATCGTTGAATCCGGACTGAGCCCGGCCGTCCGGCGCGCCACGCTGGAATCACTGGCCAACTGGGAGGCGCGGGGCCGGATTGCGCTGAAAACCCCGGGTACCAGCGGGCAGGGCAGCTTTGCGTGGATCCAGACGGGCGACCAGGCAGTGCTCCGGGTATCCGGGCCGTTTGGCGCCGGTGCCTATGAAATCCGCTGGGATCCGGCGCGACTGACGGTGCTGTCGAAGCGCGGCGAGGTAGCCGCCGACTACACGGGCCCGGACGCCGCCGAGCGCTTTCTGGACGAGCAACTCGGCTGGTCGCTGCCGGTCGCCAACACCCGGCACTGGCTGCTCGGACTGGTGGGGCCGGACTCGCCGGCCGTTCCGATCGTAGACGCCAGCGGACTTCTGGTGAGTCTGACGCAGGACGGCTGGCAGGTGCGGTATGGTGAGTACCGAACGCAGGGCGGGATCGCCATGCCCCGCAAGCTGGTATTTGAGAGTGCCGCCGGACGCATCCGGTTCGTGGTCGATGCCTGGCAGTTCTGAACTGCTGCCGCTGAACCGCGTGACAGCGTAAGATTGCGCGGCGACCGAATCTTGAATGAGGGACACGGCGCACTTGGGGCGTAGCCAAGTGGTACGGCAGCGGGTTTTGATCCCGCCATGCGCAGGTTCGAATCCTGCCGCCCCAGCCAGTTTATCGCGATATGAACATTGAAAAGGCCAGCGACGTCTCGATGGATCTGCCCAACCTGGCGATCTTGTCCGGTAACGCCAACCCGGAACTGGCGCAGCGCATCGCCCGGCACCTGACGCAGCCGCTCGGCCGCATCCAGGTCGGCCGCTTCAGCGACGGCGAGGTGCTGGTTGAGGTTTACGAGAATGTGCGGGGCCGGGATGTCTTCATCGTGCAGTCCACCTGCCCGCCGGTGAACGACAACCTGATGGAGCTTCTGGTTATGGCGGATGCTTGCCGGCGGGCGTCGGCGGCCAGCATCACGGCGGTCATTCCTTACTTCGGGTACGCCCGCCAGGATCGCCGCCCGCGGGCCGCGCGCGTGCCGATTACGGCCAGCATGGTGGCGCGCATGATTTCCCAGGCGGGCATCAATCACGTTCTCACGGTCGATTTGCACGCCGACCAGATCCAGGGGTTCTTTTCGATTCCGGTGGACAACGTCTACTCATCTCCCGTGCTGCTCGGTGACCTGTGGCGGCGCGAGTACCCCGAGCTGGTGGTGGTATCGCCCGATGTTGGTGGCGTGGTGCGTGCCCGCGCCATTGCCAAGCGGATGGACGATGCCGACCTGGCCATCATCGACAAACGCCGTCCGCGCGCCAACGTGTCGGAAGTAATGAACATCATTGGCGAAGTCGAGGACAGGGTCTGCGTGCTGGTCGACGACATGGTGGATACCGCCGGCACGCTGTGCCAGGCAGCTGCCGCGCTGAAGGAACATGGGGCGAAGAAGGTCCTCGCTTACGTGACCCACGCGGTGTTGTCCGGCCCGGCCGTGGACCGTATCGCCGCATCGAAGCTGGACGAGATGGTAGTGACCGACACGATCCCGCTGTCGGCCGCTGCACTGGCCACGGGCCGGATCCGGCAGCTCAGCGTGGCGGAATTGCTGGGCGAGACGATGCGGCGCATCACATCCGCCGAGTCGGTCAGTTCTCTCTACCTGGACTGACCCGGGTAGGAGCGCCTTCAGGCGCGACGGGTTCCCCTTCGTCGCTGAGACGCTCGTACGGGAAATCCCGTCGCGCCTGAAGGCGCTCCTACCAGTGTTATCGCGTGGTATAGTCCGCGGCCCGTTCGGCGGGTCCCTGGTCGCAGGGGGCCTCAAGTCAGCCGGCCGGGCTTTTCAGACATTCAATATCTAAGGACATAGTTCAATGGCACATCAGTTCAGTCTCGCCGCGGAGACCCGGCTCGATGCAGGGAAAGGTGCGAGCCGCCGCCTGCGTCGTGAAGGCAAGATCCCCGGCATTATGTATGGCGGCGGTGAGGCGCCAACCGGCGTCGCGTTTGACGCCAATGCCCTGCACCGGAACATGGCTGAAGAGGCGTTCCTCTCCAGCATTCTCAACGTCACGCTCGACGGGAAACCCTTGCAGGCCATCGTGCGTGATTACCAGGCGCATCCCGCGAAGCGCGCCATCCTCCATCTCGATCTGCAGCGCATTGTGGCCACCGAGAAGCTGTGGATGACCGTTCCACTGCACTTCATCAATCAGGAGCAGTCACCAGGCGTGAAGCTGGGTGGCGGTTCCGTGTCGCACCTGTTGACGGAACTCGAAGTCAGCTGCCTGCCGAAGGATCTGCCGGAATATATCGAGATTGACCTGGGCAAGATGGAACTGGACGACATGCTTCATATCCGGGATCTCAAGCTACCCTCGGGTGTCGAGATTCCGGGCTTCGAGGCAGAGACCGACAGCGACTTGCCGATTGTGCGCGTGCACGTCCTGCGCGTCGTCGAGGAAGCCGCGCCTGAAGTAGCTGCTGCCACCGACGCCGCCGCTCCGGCCGCCGGCGCCCCGGCCGCCGGCGACAAGGCCGCACCCGCTGCTGCTGGCGACAAGCCCGCTGCGGGGAAGGGCGACAAGAAGTAATCCTGGCCGTGTAGGAGCGCCTTCAGGCGCGACCCCACCTTCAAATCGTGGTTGGGTCGCGCCTGAAGGCGCTCCTACAGTCATTTCTTTATAGCGATGCTATCGTCTGCCACGTGGCAAGCAGCTCTGACACTCTCGTTGTCGTCGGCCTCGGTAACCCGGGGCCGAAACATGCCGGCGACCGGCACAACGTCGGCTTCTGGTTCGTGGATCAGTTCGCCGTGCACATCGGCGGGCGGTTTTCGACGGAGTCGAAGTTGCAGGCGGAGGAGTGCCGCGGCACCGTGCAGGGCCGGACTGTCCGGCTGATCAAGCCCGGCACGTTCATGAATCGCAGTGGCCAGAGCGTCCGCAAGGTGCTTGACTACTACAACCTGCCGGTCGAGCAGCTCCTTGTGGTGCACGATGAACTTGATCTGCCCCCCGGCGTGGCCCGCCTGAAGAAGGGCGGCGGACACGGCGGACACAACGGACTGCGCGACATCCTGGCCACCTGCGGGCCGGATTTCCTGCGCCTGCGCCTGGGGATCGGCCACCCGGGTCACAAGGACCTGGTCACGGACTACGTGCTGCACGCGCCCGGCAAGGACGAGCGCGGGCAGATCATCGATGCAATGGGCGCTGCGATCAGCGCTGTCGAGCTGCTGGCGCAGGCGCAAGGCGGGCAGGCAGGGCTCGACCGGGCCATGCAGCAGCTGCATTCGGCCGTCCCGCGCACGGACGCGACCGGGGAATTCGGTCCGGCCGGCTAGTCGTGCAACGCCAGCGCGCTGGTGGTGAGCTGCCAGAAGCCGGTCGCGCCAGTACGGCAGAGTTCGAAGATGCCGTCGTCGCTGCCCGCGTCCACGTCCACACTGACCCGGAGCCGCCGGCAGCTGCGATCACCCTCGGTCAACGTGCTGATCACGCGGACGCTACCCGAGTGGTCCGATACCGGTTCGACCCAGCCGACCGATTCGCCGTCGCCGAGTTCGTACAACGCCAGATTAATGTTTTGCCGGAGCAGGGCCCAGTCGGCCGGCACCAGGTTGTGCCCCGCCAGGCGATCGAGGAACCAGTAACGGGGGCTGCCATCAGCCGGCTGCGCTGACGCCTGTGTGGCCAGCAACACGAGAATCAGCGACCGCAGACAGATGCGCCACATGGCCCTAGCTCGCGAGTCCCCGGCGCAGCAGGTCGGCACCGGCGCCAAGAGCCTTGAGCTTGCCGAGCGCCGCATCGTAGGAGATCGGCGTCATGCCGCAGTTCGTGCAGGGCAGGATGCGTTCCATGTCAACGTGCTCCGCCGCTGCGCGCAGGGTGGCGGCAACTTCGGCCGGTGATTCAACGCGGTCACCGGTAACCTGGATCGCGCCGACCATCAACTGCTTGTCGGGCAGGAGGCGAAGCAGTGACAGGGGCACGTTCGATCCCGCGCACTCCAGTGAAACCTGGTCAATGCGACTCGCGTTGAGCGCGGGAAATATTTCTTCGTACTGCCGCCACTCGCTGCCGAGCGATTTTTTCCAGTCGAGGTTGGCCTGGATGCCATAGCCGTAGCAGATGTGCACGGCGGTCGTGCACTTCAGGCCGTCGATCGCCCGGTGCAAGGCCTCGATGCCCCAGTCCTTTACTTCTGTCATGAAGACGTTGAAGGCGGGTTCGTCGAACTGGATGACGTCAACACCCGCGGCTTCCAGTTCCCTGGCCTCGGCATTGAGGATATCGGCAAAGGCCAGTGCCATTTTCGGCCGGCTGCCGTAGTAGCCGTCGGCGATGGTGTCGCAGATGGTCATAGGGCCCGGCAAGGTGAACTTGAATGTTGCCGTGGTCTGCGCCCGGCTGAAACGAACCTCGTCGAGGTGCACGGCGCGCGGCCGGGCCAGGGGCGCGACAACTGTTGGCACATCGAGTTCGTAGCGATTGTTGCGGATGCCCATCCGCGTCATCTTCTGCCAGTCAATCCCGGTCAGACCTTCGAGAAACCCGTGGACAAAATGGCTGCGGAAGACTTCGCCGTTCGTGACGATATCGATGCCGGCCTCTTGCTGATGGCGCAGCCAGTCGGTGGCAGCCTTGCGCTTCCCGTCCTCCAGCGCCTGGCCGGACAGTTTCCAGGCGCCTTTCAGGGTTTCCGGTTCGGCAAGCCATTCGGGGCGGGGAAGGCTGCCGGCGATTGACGTCTTCAGCATCGGGGTATTCCCGGGATGGCGGATGCCTCATGCTAGCAAAGCTGTGCAGAAAGTCTCGCTGCCGTGCTGTTTATGCAGGCAGCGTTCAGCTGGTGGGTGGTAGATTCCAGCCATGAGGATCTTCATTGCCGCACTGCTGATTCTGTTCAATGGCCCGTTGGCCACCGCCGCCGGACCGGCCGCGGGCTGGCCGCGCGAAGTCCGCTCCGGCGACGCGACGATTGTGGTCTACCAGCCGCAGCTCGACTCCCTGGAGGGCATTGAGGCCAAGGCCCGTGTGGCGGTGTCGATCCGGCGGCCCAATGTCGAGCCCGAGTTTGGTGCGTTGTGGGTGGCGGCCACCCTTGATGTCGACCGCGACGCCGATATTGCCCGCATCCAGAGTTTCGTCATCGAACGTGCCCGCTTTCCGGACGCCACCGAGCAGGAGGTTGGCGAACTCACCCGCCTGATCGAGCAGACCGCACCCCGCTGGGATATGGGGATGTCGCTCGGTGAACTGCGCGCCGGGCTCGAGGCCGACGCGGACGGTGACGAACCCCGCTTCCGCAACAACCCGCCGAAGATCATCTACCGCGACAGACCCGCGATTCTCGTGACGCTGGACGGCGAGCCTCGCCTGCAGGTCATCCAGGGCACGCCCTACCAGCGCGTGATCAACACGCCGTTCCCGATCATTTTCGACTCCGCATCCAGGGAATACTGGCTATTCGGTTCCGAGGTGTGGTTCACCTCCCGGCAGTTGCTCGGCGGTCAGTGGCAGCCGAAGGACGAGGCACCGGCCGGCATCGCGAAGTTATTCGCCGGGACAAACGACGAGCCGCCGCCCGATCCGGGCGCGGGCGTTACGCGGGACAAGCTTCGCCAGGCCGAGATAATCGTCGCCACCGAGCCGTCTGAACTGATCTCTACGGACGGTGAACCGCAGTACCAGCCGCTGGTCGGCGACGAAATGCTGTTCGTGACGAACACCGGCAGCGATCTGTTCCTGGAGGTTCCTACCCGTCAGTACTACGTGGTGCTGTCCGGCCGCTGGTACCAGTCGCGCTCGCTGGATGGACCGTGGGCCTACGTCGAGCCAGCCAAGGTGCCGCGCGCCTTCGCCGAGGTGCCAGGGAAATCCGGCAAGGCCGAGGTGCTGGCGCACGTGCCGGGAACCGACGAGGCCAAGGACGCGATGATGGACGCGATGATTCCGCAGACCTCGGCGATCCGGCGCAGTGAGGCCAGCCTCGATGTCACCTACGACGGCACGCCGCGCTTCGACAGGATCCCGGGCACGTCACTGTATTACGCCAGAAACTCCGCGACGCAGGTGCTGAAGTACCAGGATCACTACTACGCCGTCGACCAGGGCGTGTGGTACATCGCCGACTCGGCGTACGGGCCGTGGGCGGTGGCGCAGGAGCGGCCGCCGGAGCTGGATCAGATTCCTGCCAGCAGCCCCGCGTACAACGTGCAGTACGTGTACATATATGACTACACGCCCGACGTCGTCTACGTGGGCTACCTCCCCGGTTATGCGTGGGCGTTTCCGTACCGGGGTACCGTCGTCTACGGCACCGGTTACTACTACCGGCCATGGGTTAGCCCGTACTACTACTACGCGAGGCCCCGCACCTGGGGATTCCACATGCACTACGAGCCCTGGTACGGCTGGGGCTACGGCATGAGCTGGAGCGCCGGATGGACCAGCTTTTCCTGGGCCTGGGGCAGTGGCTGGGGGAGCTGGCGGCACGGCTATCGCAACGGCTACGCCGATCGCTACTGGAACGGCTACAACCGCGGCGTCTGGCAGGGCCAGCACACGGGTGGCTGGTTCGGGCCTGGCGGTTACCGGCCGCCGTCACCCGCGCTGCCACGACGGGGCATCCGTCCGCCAGATCAGCGCCATGTGGCTGCCGTCCCGGTGAGTGGCGGTCGTCGGACTTCCAGGCCTCCGCGTGGAAATAACCTCTACTCCCGACCAGGCAATACGCCAGTGGTCGAGCCGCGGCTCCGCTCGCAGCCGCCGACGCGATCCGGGGCGCAGCCCGGCGAGCGTCGAAATACACAGCCGATGAAGCAGTCAAGTCCCCGCACGGCGAACAACGTGTTCGTCGACCGGGAGGGCATTCCCCATCGCATAACCAAAGGGGGCTGGCAGACTCGTGAGAATCACAGCTGGCGCCCGTCGCCGGAGCTGAACCGGCGAGCAAAACCGCGGAAGGACACCGGGCAGTCGGCACCGTCGCGAACGGGCCGGCGGGTGGAGCCACGCCCCGAGTCACGAAAGGTGCCTGCACCCACGCGTGCGCCGGACACAGTCGATCGCCGGGCTCCGCCGGGGGATTCTCCCGGTTCCGGCTACAGGCCGTCACCACCGGTCGACCTGACGCGACGTCGTCCGGCTCCGGAGGCCAGAAAGCCTGACCGCCGGCCGGAACCCGGTAGCCGGCCGCCTCCCAGCGGCGGCTGGGGTAATCGCGCAGGACCGCGCGGCGGTCCTGCCCTGCCGTCGAACAATGCATCAAGGACGAGAGGCCGGGAGCTCTCGCGCCGCGACCGTCGATAAGTCGGGTGGAGCGCTCTGCCGCATAATGCCCTGCGTCCCCCGGCATCTGGTCGGGTGAGCGACAGCGGAGAGCGGGCCATGCAGCTACTGACACCCGGTCGGGCGATTACCCTCAGCATTTGCGTAATCATGCAGGGCCTCGCCCCGGTCGCCTACGGCGCCGAAGACGTGAACCGACCGCGCATTGGCCTGGTACTCGGCGGCGGCGGGGCGAAGGGCGCGGCCCACATCGGGGTTCTTCGCGTCCTCGATGAGCTGCGCATCCCGGTAGATTGCGTCGCGGGTACCAGCATGGGCGCGCTGGTCGGCGCAACCTTTGCCGCCGGTACCGCGCCCGAAGACATCGAGCGCCAGGTGCTCGCGATCAACTGGTCCAGAACGGTCGGTTCCGAAGGGCAGCGGGAGCGCACTCCGATCAGCCGCAAACTGCAGGGCGTGACCTACACGAACAATCTCGATGTGGGTATCAAGGACGGCAAGATTCGCGGTTCTGGCGGGCTGCTCCGCACGCAGGACATCGAGGATGTGCTCCGCAGCCTCGTGCTGGAGGCGCGGCTCACCCAAGATTTTGACGACCTGCCGATCCCTTTCCGCGCCGTTTCCACAGACATGGTGGCCGGGGAGATGGTGGTCCTCCGAGAAGGTGACCTCGCCGTGGCCATGCGCGCCAGTATGTCGGTGCCCGGGGCCTTCTCGCCGGTGGTCATGGGCGACAAGGTGCTCTCGGACGGCGGGATGATGCGCAATCTTCCCGTGGATATCGCCCGCGAGCTCTGCGCCGATGTGGTGATCGCTGTCTCCCTTTCGACGCCCCCGCCGGTCGCGGAGGATCTCCGGACCTCGGTGGCCCTGGCCGGGCGCTCGCTGGATGTGATGATCGAGGCCAACCAGAGGGCGCAAATCAAGACACTGACTGAGCGCGACGTCAGCATCGTCGTGCCCATGGGCGACATCGGGTCGGCAGCCTTCGATCGCGTTCCCGACGCGATTCCACTGGGTCGTGCCGCAGCGCTGGCGCAGACGGAGGAATTGCGGCGCTACGCATTGCCCGAGCAGGAATACCTGGCCTGGCGCGGCAACGTTGGTCGACCGGTAATTTCCAGTATTCGCGTGACCGATGTGAAAGTGGTGGGCCAGGAGCGCGTGAACGCCGACTATGTGAAGGCGCAGCTGGTGAACGTCGCGCCGGGCCGCGACCTGACGCCGGCGCAGATCACCGAGGACACCGGCCGCATCTATGCACTCGGTGACTTCGAGAAGGTGGAGTACAGCATCACCGGGACCCCCGACGCACGCGAGTTAGAGATTCATGCCGTCGAAAAATCCTGGGGACCCGACTTTCTCTGGTTTGACATAGGGATGGCAGGCAATTTTGGCAGCGACCTGCAGACAGTCGTTCGCGCGGAGCACCGCCGGACGTGGCTGAATCAACGCGGCGGCGAATGGCAGAATACGGTACAGATTGGCCATCGCATCGAGTTGGAAACGAATCTCTACCAGCCGCTCGATATGCGCCAGCGATTTTTTGTCCGACCCAGCGCAAATTATGAACGGACGCTCCACGACATCTACGATGATGGCGATGCGGTGGCCCGATACAGGATGCAGGAACTGTTCGGCCAACTGGACTTCGGCGTAAATTTCGGCACTCGCGCCCAGGCCACGGCTGGTCTTCGGTGGGGCCGGATCAATACGGACCGGGAGTCCGGATCCCAACTGCTGCCGGACGGCGACGACTCGAACGAGGCGAGCCTGGTCGTCGGCCTGGTCTACGACACGCGAAACTCCCTGGCGCTGCCCACGCAGGGGACCTTGATGATCGCACGCTATATTGATTCGGGGTCCTGGCTGAACGGTGAGGAGGACTACGAAAGTTTCGAAGGCGCGATCGGCCGGGCGTTTTCCTTCCGTGGTGATTCCCTGACTCTGCTCGCTGGCGGTGGTGCCGACCTTAACGGCACACTGCCGCCCAACGCGCAGTTCACACTTGGCGGCATACAGACCTTTCCTGGTCTGCGGTCGGGGGAATTGCGCGGTGACAGCTACTGGTTTGCAGGAAGCAACTACAACTGGAAACTGGCAGATATCCAGTCGCTGTTTGGCCAGGCCCTCTACGCCGGGTTCCGCCTGAACGCGGGTAGTGTTGGCAGTCGTATCGATGATTCGGACGATGGCGTCTTGTATGGCGCCTCCACATCGATTGGCGGCAGTACGCCCGTCGGGCCGTTCCGGTTGTCGCTAGGTTACGTGGACAACCAGAGCTGGCAACTGCAGTTCGCTATTGGCCGGCCGGTCGACGAGGGCTCCATTCTCGACGAGCTTCACTGATGAATTGCCGGGGGCTGCCGGCAGTCGAAGACCTGTGAGAATTCTCCGTGCGGTACTGGTCGGCTTGCTCGTGCTGTTTATCGGTATGGTGGCCGTTGTGCTGCTCGTGCAGGCGGACGCGAATCTGCTCAAGCGGCCCCTTACGGCCTGGGTCAGTGCGCAGCTTGGCCGGCCCTTTGTCATCGACGGCGAATTGGCCATTCGCGCGGGGAACACCTTGTACCTCAGTGCCGAGGGCGTTCGCATTCCCGACGTCAGCGCGGGTGTCGGGCCAGACATGCTGGCGATAGAGCGCCTGGCGATCGAGGTCGATACCTGGTCGCTGCTTGAGCGACCGGTCGTGGTGCGCCGCGTGGATATCGACGGTGCGGACCTGCAATTGAACAAGTCGGAGACGGATGCGGATGCCGCGGATGGTGACGACGGAGATTTTGAGTG
The DNA here is from genome assembly GCA_032122615.1 of Gammaproteobacteria bacterium. Taxonomy (GTDB): domain Bacteria; phylum Pseudomonadota; class Gammaproteobacteria; order Steroidobacterales; genus SHZI01. The sequence goes on from JAQBGF010000182.1 coordinate 21,016, forward strand.
GCCGGAGTCGCTGCCGGTGCTGATCAGCGAGATCGTGATTTCCGGTTCGCGAGTGTTGTTCACGGCGCCACGACTGTCCCGCCCTGTGGACCTGCGCCTCACCCGGCTGACGCAGACGCACGTCGCTTCCGGGGTTCTCAAGCTCGATGGCGAGGGTCAGTTAAACGAGCTTCCACTCCGCATCCAGGGGAGCGCCGGGCCGTTCGACAATCTGCTCTCGGCCCGCGATTTTGGCATCGCGGTCAACGTGGCGGCTGGCGACGTGCATATTGGTGTGGAAACCCGGATCGACAGTCTCGCGAATCCGTCGGGTTCCACCTTCAAAGTGACGCTGCGTGCGCCGGATACGGATTACCTGCGCACCAACCTTGGACTGCGGGATCTGGGTCCCGGTCCCGTAGAGCTCGATGGCGAAGCAAGTCCCGATCCCGGTGGCGAGGGGCTGCGCGGCTCACTTAAGGGGCGTATTGGCCAGTTCACTGTCGAGGCGAGCGGGGAGCTTGCCGATCCCGCCACGATGAAGAAAGCCTCTCTGAACATCGATCTGTCGGGCCCCGATCTGGAATTTGCCGGCGCCGTTGCCGGAATCGATCATCTGCCTGCCGAGGCGTTCAGGCTGAAATCATCGTTGACGCGCGAGCAAGACAGGCTTCGCATCGATGATGCAACTCTTGCCGTGGCCGGCAGCGATTTCTCGGTTCGCGGAACTGTCGGGAAAATCAGTTCAATGGAAGGCCTCGACCTGACGTTTGCCTTCAAGGGACCGGACGTCTCTCGCGCTCGTGCCTGGCTGGGCCTGCCAGCGCAGCTTGGCGGCGGGTACAGCGTTAGCGGCCAGCTCAAGACAGAAAAGGACGGCAGGCAGTCTGTCGACATGACGGTGGCAACCAATCTGGCCAACCTCCGGATTGCCGGCAAACTCGGCGCCTATCCCGACTATTACGCCACGCGCGTGCGCATCGAGGCATCGGGCGACAACCTGGCGACACTGGGCGAGGCGGGCGGCATCAGCCGGCTGCCAGCGAGCCGCTTCACGGCCAGTGGCGATGTGGAATGGTCGCCGCGTGGAATCGTGCTCCGCGCTGCCGAACTGGCAGCCGGGCCTGACCGGCTGACGCTCGACGGCCGCATCGGCAGGGAACCGCTGGGGGCCGACACCGACGTCCGCTTTGCGATCAGTGGCGAGAATCTTGCCGGATTAACTGGCAGCACCGGATTCGGTGTCATCAATGGTCTCCCGTCCGCATCGTATTCGCTGAAGGGGCGGCTGCGACGGGCAAAGAACGCGTCACGGCTCGACGACGTCACCGGCACGCTGGCTGGCGCCCGTGTCGTCGCCAGCGGACGAATTGGCGACACGCCGGCCCGCGACACCGACCTTGAGTTCTCGATTGAAGGCCCGCGCCTGGGCAAGTTTGCGGGGCTGCTGCCCGGGTACACGCTGCCGGATGGCGCTTTCAGCGCCGACGGCAGCATTGCACTGAATGAGCAGGGCCTGGTTGTGGAGGGGCTCAAGCTGTCCGCTGCCGGTGCGCAAGCCACTGCCGATGCGCGGCTTGCTCTCCCGCTC
>JAQBGF010000183.1:0-15900 GCA_032122615.1 Gammaproteobacteria bacterium
GCTGCCGGAGGGCGTGGAGATGGTGATGCCGGGCGACAACATCAAGATGGTGGTGACGCTGATCAACCCGATCGCCATGGAAGACGGCCTGCGCTTCGCCATCCGCGAGGGCGGCCGGACCGTGGGCGCCGGCGTCGTGGCGAAAATTATCAAGTAGGAGCGCCTTCAGGCGCGATCGCTGACCAGGAGGTAGGTCGCGGCTGAAGCCGCTCCTACGGGTAAGGACGGGCGAAGTACAGGCCAGTAGCTCAATTGGTAGAGCGGCGGTCTCCAAAACCGCAGGTTGGGGGTTCGAGACCCTCCTGGCCTGCCAACACGATCGGTAACGATGGCAACGACGAAAGAAACTGAAGCCTCTGCCGGCCCGAGGGACACGATCCTTCTGGCGCTGGCTAGCCTCGTTGTGTTGGCGTCATTGGTGGCTTACTACTACTTCGACGACACGCCGACAGTTATCCGGGTGCTCGGCATCCTGGTGAGTCTCGGCGTCGGAGTCGCGTTGGTCTACAGCACGCAATTGGGAAAATTCCTTTGGCAGTTTATCCAGGGCTCCCGGGTTGAAATTCGCAAGGTCATTTGGCCGACGCGGCCGGAGACGACGCAGACTACGCTGGCCGTCTTCGCATTTGTGATTATTTTCGGTACCTTTTTCTGGGTGCTTGATTTTGCATTGTTGTTCATGACGCGCGCGCTGACCGGCCAGGGGGGCTGAGCCTGTGGCCCTTCGATGGTATGTCGTGCATGCATACTCGAATTTCGAGAACAAGGTAAAGCACTCGCTCGAGGAGCGTGTGAAGCGGAACGGCCTCGAGCACAAGTTCGGCAAGGTCATTGTCCCCACTGAGGAAGTTGTTGAGATGCGGGAGGGGCAAAAACGCAAGAGTGAGCGCAAGTTCTTCCCGGGCTACGTCCTCGTGCAGATGGAGATGGACGACGAAACCTGGCACCTCGTGAAGGAAGTGCCCAAGGTGCTGGGTTTTATCGGCGGGACCAGCGACAAGCCTGCGCCGATCACGGATGACGAGGCCAATTCCATCCTGCACCGGGTGGAAGAGGGTGTCGACAAGCCGCGGCCGAAGGTGCTTTTCGAGCCCGGCGAGGTGGTGCGTGTTACGCATGGCCCGTTCAACGACTTCAATGGAGTTGTCGAGCAGGTTAATTACGAGAAGAACAAGCTTCGGGTGGCTGTCCAGATTCTGGGGCGATCCACACCGGTAGAACTGGAATTCGGTCAGGTCGAGAAGGGCTGAATTCCGGGCGCGGCTCACGCCGCTCTCATGACTTGAAGTCGCCGCGCTTCAGAACTGCGGCAAGGGGAGCCCCAAGGTTAAGTAGCCGGCGGGCGTTTGGACCCACTGTAAGGAAAGTGTCAGATGGCCAAGAAAGTCGAAAAGTACGTCAAGCTGCAGGTCCCGGCCGGCAAGGCCAACCCGAGTCCGCCGATAGGCCCCGCTCTGGGTCAGGCCGGCGTCAATATCATGGAGTTCTGCAAGGCGTTTAACGCCCAGACCCAGAAGATGGAAGCCGGCATGGTGATGCCGGTGCTGGTGACGGTCTACAGCGATCGCAGTTTCACGTTCATTATCAAGACGCCGCCAGCCGCAAACCTGCTAAAGAAGGCCCTGGGGCTGGAAAAGGGCAGCGGCACGCCGAATACCAAGAAGGTTGGCAAGGTCTCGCGCAAGCAGCTTGAAGAAATCGCCAAGGCCAAGATGCCGGATCTCACTGCCGCCGACATGGATGCTGCCGTGCGGACCATCGCGGGCAGTGCCCGGAGCATGGGTCTCGACGTGGAGGGCGTGCAATGACCGGGTTGAGCAAGCGTGCCAAGGTGTGGCAGGGCAAGATTTCCCCGGAAACTGTCTATCCGATTGACGAAGCGCTGGCGCTGGTCCAGGGCAACGCCTCGGCCAAGTTTCGTGAGTCCGTTGATGTCGCCGTGAATCTGGGCATTGACAGCAAGAAATCCGACCAGGTAGTGCGAGGGGCTGCCTTGCTGCCGCATGGGACCGGCAAGGTGGTGCGGGTCGCGGTTTTTGCGCAGGGCCAGAACGCCGAGAAGGCCAGGGCCGCAGGTGCTGACGTCGTTGGTTTCGAGGACCTTGCCGAGCGCATGAAGGGCGGCGAGATTGATTACGATACGGTGATCGCCACGCCCGATGCCATGCGAATTGTTGGTCAGCTTGGTCGTGTGCTGGGTCCGCGTGGTCTGATGCCGAACCCGAAGGTTGGCACAGTGACCCAGGACGTCGAGACGGCCGTGAAAAATGCCAAAGCGGGTCAGGTTCGATTCCGCGCGGACAAGGGTGGCGTCGTCCATTGCCCGATTGGCAAGGCCGATTTTGAAACATCAGCTTTGCGTGAAAATCTGATTGCTCTCTTGAACGACATCAAGAAGGTCAAGCCGCCCTCGAGTAAGGGCATATTTCTGAAGCGCCTCACGCTGTCGTCCACGATGGGCCCGGGCGTGATGGTGGATCAGGCCAGCCTGGATATCTGAATGAAACGTTGAAGGCGATGGCCCGGGTTGACTTGGGTCCCGCCGGTTCCGCGATGGTCAGGATGTTGGCCGGAACGGACGGAGCATCGAAGACCGCAGGTGGCTGAAAGCCGGTTCCGACTATCGGATCTGCCGAACGCCTTAATGCCCTGCGCAGATGGTGTTACCCGAATCAGGACAGCCTGGTGACGGCCGCCATCGGATCCGACGCCGCGCTGAACGGGCGAAAGCCACAAAAGCGGGTGTCGGTGACAGTGACTTTCGCATCAGGAGTGAACGATGGCATTAAGACTCGAAGACAAGAAGGCTCTTGTCGATGAGGTGAGTGCGGTCGCGGCATCTGCGCATTCGGCCGTTGCGGCTGAGTATCGCGGATTGACAGTGGCGCAGGTAACCGAGCTACGGGCCAAGGCCCGAAGCGAGGCCGTCTACGTCCGCGTGATCAAAAATACCCTCGCCAGACGAGCCGTCGAAGGCACCGAGTTTGCATGCCTGACGGAGGCCCTCCACGGGCCGCTCATTCTGGCGTTTTCCCGTGAGGATCCAGGCGCTGCCGCCCGGGTCGTCAGGGACTTCGCCAAGATCGACGAGAAGCTGGTTACGAAAGCTATCGCCTTTGGCGGCACGCTATACGGACCGGCTGATCTGGAGCGGCTCGCGAGCTTGCCCACGCTGGACCAGGCCCGGGCGATTCTGCTCGGTGTGCTGCAGGCGCCGGGTACGAAACTCGCCCGCACGCTGGCGGAGCCGGCCGCGCTGTTCGCGCGCGTCCTGGCTGCACGCGGCAAGGCGGAGGAGGTCTCCTGAAGGGTATGCCTTTCGGGAGCCGCGTAGACCAACAAACCATCCGATTTTCGGGTAACCAGACAGAATTAAGGACTTAAGGGAGAAATTGACCATGGCACTATCCAACCAGGATCTGCTCAAAGAATTGAGCGCAAAGCCCATCATGGAGATCGTCGAGCTCGTAAAGATGCTTGAGGACACCTGGGGCGTATCCGCTGCCGCACCTGTTGCCGTAGCCGCAGCTGGCGGTGCTGCTGCGCCGGCCGCTGAAGAACAGACCGAGTTCACCGTCACGTTGAAGAGCATTGGCGAGAACAAGGTAAGCGTCATCAAGGCGATCCGCACGATCACTAGCCTGGGCCTCAAGGAGGCCAAGGATCTGGTCGAGGGCGCGCCGTCCGTCGTCAAGGAAGCGGTGACGAAGGATGAGGCAGCGACCATCAAGAAACAGCTCGAAGAAGCTGGCGCTACCGCAGAGGTCAAGTGACCCGTTGCGAGCCGATGCTGATCATCTCGCAGGCCGTGTGGTCTGCGATGTTGCGAATCCGGGGTTCGCGGCGGCAGCTGGCGCCATTGGCGCCAGCTGCCGCGCGCTTGTCCTCGACCTGAGTGCCCTGACAGAGGTGCTGCGCCATGACATTCTCATTTACTGACAAGAAGCGAATCCGCAAGGACTTCGGCAAGCGGCCGAGCATTCTCGAAGTGCCGCCCCTGCTTTCCATTCAGCTGGATTCCTACAAGAAATTCCTGCAGGAAGACACCGCATCGGACAGCCGGCGGGTTGGTCGCGAGGATGCCGGGTTGCACGCTGCCTTCAAGAGCGTGTTTCCGATAATCAGTTACTCCGGTAATGCTGCGCTTGAGTTCCTGAGTTACCGCCTCGGCGAGCCCGTCTTCGACGTCAAGGAGTGCCAGCTCCGCGGCCTGACTTATGCAGCCCCGCTACGGGTTCAGGTGCGCCTGGTCATTTACGACAAGGAAGGATCCACGGCCACCAAGAAGATCGTCAAGGAAGTGCGCGAGCAGGAGGTCTATCTCGGCGAAATGCCCCTTATGACTGACTATGGCACTTTCGTAGTCAACGGCACCGAGCGCGTGATTGTTTCCCAGTTGCATCGCTCGCCGGGCGTATTCTTCGATCACGACAAGGGCAAGACCCACTCATCCGGCAAGTTGCTCTTCTCGGCACGCATCATTCCTTATCGCGGTTCGTGGCTCGATTTCGAATTTGATCCGAAGGACAGCGTTTTTGCCCGTATCGACCGGCGACGAAAACTGCCGGTCACGATCATCCTGCGCGCCCTGAACCTGACGAATCAGGACATGCTTGATCTGTTCTTTGAGAAGAACGATTTCTACCTCTCTGCCAAGGAAGTCGAGCTCGGCCTCGTTCCGCAGCGTCTCCGTGGCGACACGGCGACGTTTGACATCAAGATTGGCCGCAAGGTCGTCGTTGCGGAAGGTCGGCGCATCACGGCCCGCCACGTTCGCGAGCTGGAGGACTCCGGTGCCAAGACGATGGTGGTTCCCAAGGAGTACCTCGACGGCAAGATCCTCGCGCATGACGTTGTGGACAAGGCTTCGGGCGAGTTACTTGCGCGCGCCAACGATGAACTGAATGGCGAAATCATCGAGCAGTTTGTCGAGAAGGGCATCAAGCACATCCAGACGCTGTATGTGAATGATCTGGATCGCGGCCCCTATATCTCCAATACCCTGCGGATTGACTCCACAGTCACGCGACTCGACGCCCTAGTCGAAATCTACCGCATGATGCGTCCGGGCGAGCCGCCGACCAAGGATGCCGCCGAAAACCTGTTTCATAATCTGTTCTTTAATGCCGAGCGTTACGATATATCGAGCGTCGGCCGCATGAAGTTCAACCGGCGGGTCGGCCGTACGGAGTCCACGGGTCCCGGCGTCCTGACCAAGGAAGACATCACTGACGCCCTGCGGACGCTCATGGAGATCCGTAACGGTCGTGGGCAGGTCGATGACATCGATCATCTCGGCAACCGGCGCGTGCGTAGCGTTGGCGAAATGGCAGAGAATGCCTTCCGCGTCGGACTGGTGCGTGTCGAGCGTGCGGTCAAGGAGCGGCTCACAATTGCCGACTCCGAGGGCCTGATGCCCCAGGAGTTGATCAACGCCAAGCCTGTCGCGGCGGCGGTCAAGGAGTTCTTTGGCTCCAGTCAGCTCTCCCAGTTCATGGACCAGAACAACCCGCTGTCGGAAATTACCCACAAGCGCCGCGTGTCCGCACTCGGACCAGGCGGCTTGACTAGGGAACGGGCTGGATTCGAAGTTCGCGACGTTCATCCGACGCACTACGGCCGGGTTTGTCCCATCGAAACCCCTGAAGGCCCGAACATCGGGCTGATCAACTCACTGTCCGTCTATGCTCGCACCAACGACTATGGCTTCCTCGAGACGCCATATCGCAAGGTCAAGAACGGTAAAGTGACGGATGACGTCGAGTACCTCTCTGCCATTGAAGAGGGGCAGCATGTCATTGCTCAGGCGAACTCCGATCTCGACGCCAAGGGTGCATTTGTCGAAGAACTGGTGTCAGTACGGCACCAGAACGAATTCACACTGCTCCCGCGAGAACGCATCGACTTCATGGATGTGTCGCCGAAGCAGACCGTGTCTGTTGCTGCATCGCTGATTCCATTCCTCGAGCACGATGATGCCAACCGCGCGCTCATGGGCTCCAACATGCAACGGCAGGCAGTGCCGACACTGCGTTCCGACGTGCCGCTTGTTGGTACCGGCATGGAGCGGGCCGTGGCCATCGACTCCGGCGTAACTGTGGTTGCCCGGCGTGGTGGCACGGTGGATTTTGTCGATGCTTCGCGCATCGTCGTGCGCGTGAATGATGATGAGCAAATTGACAGTGTGCCCGGGGTCGACATCTATAACCTGACCAAGTACACGCGGTCTAACCAGAACACCTGTATCAACCAGCGTCCGCTGGCCAAGGTTGGCAACGTCATCGAGAAGCGGGATGTGCTAGCCGACGGCGCGTCGACCAGTCTTGGTGAATTGGCCCTCGGCCAGAACCTGCTGGTCGCGTTCATGCCGTGGAACGGTTACAACTTCGAAGATTCCATCCTGATCTCCGAGCGACTCGTCGAAGAGGATCGGTTTACGACGATCCACATCGAGGAGCTCACGTGCGTTGCACGCGACACCAAGCTGGGTTCCGAGGAAATCACCGCCGACATTCCGAACGTTGGCGAAACCGCTCTGGCGAAACTGGATGAGGCGGGCATCGCGTACATCGGCGCCGAGGTCAAGGTTGGCGATATCCTGGTCGGCAAAGTTACTCCGAAGGGTGAGACTCAGCTGACTCCGGAAGAAAAGTTGCTGCGTGCAATCTTCGGTGAGAAGGCGTCGGACGTTAAGGACACGGGCCTGCGTGTGCCGCCTGGAATGGACGGCACAGTCATCGACGTGCGGGTATTTACCCGTGATGGTGTCGAAAAGGACAGTCGGGCCCTGTCGATAGAGTCGGCAGAACTCGAGAGTGTTCGCAAGGATTTCGACGATCAGCTGCGCATCCTGGAAAATGACATCTTCCAGCGGGTGGAGCGGATGATCGTCGGCAAGCAGGCAGCGGGCGGCCCCGGCTCCCTGAAGTCCGGCGGGCGCGTCACGCAGAACTATATCGCCGAGCTACCTCGCGAACAGTGGTTCGAAATCCGGCTCAATATTGACGAAGCCAATGCGCAACTGGAGCAGGCAGCCGAGCGGTTGCGCCGGCAGCGGCAGGAGTTCGACCGCCGCTTCGAGGAGAAGCGCAAGAAGATTACGGCGGGCGACGATCTTGCCCCCGGCGTATTGAAGATGGTCAAGGTATATCTCGCCGTGAAACGCCGCATCCAGCCGGGCGACAAGATGGCTGGCCGGCACGGCAACAAGGGCGTTATCTCGACGATCGTTCCGGTTGAAGACATGCCGTACCTTTCTGATGGCACCCCGGTCGATATCGTTCTGAACCCGCTAGGTGTGCCGTCCCGCATGAACGTCGGGCAGGTTCTCGAGACTCACCTTGGCTGGGCTGCAAAAGGCCTTGGTCTGAAGATCGGCGCGATGATTGACTCGAACGCGTCGACGACCGAGAAGCGCAAGTTCATGGATGAGATTTACAACAAGACAGGCGGGCAGAAGGTCAAGCTGACCGAACTGGATGACGCGGAGATCGAGGAGTTGGCAGGCAACCTTCGGCGCGGTGTGCCAATGGCTACCCCGGTATTCGACGGTGCCAGTGAGGAGGAGATCCTCGGGCTGCTGAAGCTTGCTGGTTTGCCGCTGAGTGGGCAGGCGCAACTCTATGATGGCCGGACTGGCGAGGCCTTCGACCGACCCACGACGGTCGGCTACATGTACATGATGAAGCTGAATCATCTCGTGGACGACAAGATGCACGCCCGCTCGACGGGCCCGTACAGCCTCGTCACCCAGCAGCCGCTGGGCGGCAAGGCGCAGTTTGGCGGTCAGCGTTTTGGTGAGATGGAAGTCTGGGCGCTTGAGGCCTACGGTGCGGCCTACACGCTGCAGGAAATGTTGACCGTCAAGTCCGACGACGTGCAGGGCCGAACCAAGATGTACAAGAACATCGTGGACGGAACTCATGAAATGACCGCCGGTATGCCGGAGTCCTTCAATGTGCTTGTGAAGGAAATCCGGTCGCTGGCTATCAATCTCGAACTCGAGCAGGACTGAACCCGAGCAGGCTGACGCTCCCAACCGCGCGGACCAAACAAAATGGCAGGTGGTGACAAATGAGAGACCTACTGAAGCTTTTCAAGCAGCAGCAGACGGTCGAGGACTTCGACGGAATACGAATCGCTCTGGCGTCGCCGGAAATGATTCGCTCGTGGTCTTTTGGCGAGGTCAAGAAGCCCGAGACGATCAATTATCGTACGTTCAAGCCCGAACGCGATGGCTTGTTCTGCGCGAAGATCTTCGGGCCAATCAAGGACTACGAGTGCCTGTGCGGCAAGTACAAGCGCCTCAAGCATCGTGGCGTGGTCTGCGAGAAGTGCGGCGTTGAAGTAACGCAGGCCAAGGTGCGCCGCGAGCGCATGGGCCACATCGAGCTTGCGAGCCCGGTTGCACACATCTGGTTCCTCAAGTCTTTGCCGTCCCGAATCGGCCTCATGCTCGACATGACGCTCCGGGAAATAGAGCGCGTCCTCTACTTCGAAGCCTTTGTCGTCGTCGACCCGGGCATGACCCCGCTGGAACGCGGCCAGTTGCTGACCGACGAGCAGTACCTTGAGGCTGTCGAGCAGCACGGTGACGAGTTCGATGCCCGTATGGGCGCCGAAGCCGTACACCAGATGCTTCGCACAATCGAACTGGCCCGGGAAGTTGTCCAGGTGCGGGAAGATATCGCTGGTACGAGCTCAGAGACCAAGATCAAGCGTCTTTCCAAGCGACTGAAGCTGATCGAGGCCTTCCTTGACTCGGGCAATCACCCCGAGTGGATGGTGATGACCGTTCTCCCGGTTTTGCCCCCGGACCTGCGCCCTCTGGTGCCCCTGGATGGTGGCCGATTTGCTACCTCCGACTTGAACGACCTCTACCGGCGGGTAATCAACCGCAACAACCGGCTTCGTCGCCTGCTTGAGCTGAATGCGCCGGACATTATCGTCCGGAACGAAAAGCGAATGTTGCAGGAAGCGGTGGATGCGCTTCTCGACAATGGCCGTCGTGGCCGCGCGATTACCGGCACCAATCGCCGCCCCCTGAAGTCGCTCGCCGACATGATCAAGGGCAAGCAGGGCCGGTTCCGCCAGAACCTGCTCGGCAAGCGCGTTGACTATTCTGGTCGCTCCGTCATCGTGGTAGGCCCGACGCTCAAGTTGCACCAGTGCGGCCTGCCGAAGAAGATGGCATTGGAACTGTTCAAGCCCTTCATCTTCTCTAAACTGCAGATTCGTGGTGAGGCCTCCACGATCAAGGCGGCAAAGCGGCTGGTGGAGCGCGAGGGTCCCGAGGTGTGGGACATCCTCGAGGAAGTTATCCGCGAGCACCCGGTACTGCTGAATCGTGCACCGACCTTGCATCGACTCGGTATCCAGGCGTTCGAGCCAGTGCTGATTGAGGGCAAGGCTATCCAGCTGCACCCGCTCGTTTGCACGGCATTCAACGCTGACTTTGACGGCGACCAGATGGCAGTTCACGTGCCGTTGTCCCTGGAGGCGCAGCTGGAAGCCCGCGCCCTGATGATGTCGACGAACAACATACTATCGCCGGCCAACGGTGAGCCGATCATTGTTCCGTCACAGGACGTGGTTCTTGGCCTCTATTACATGACTCGCGAGCGCATCAATGCGCGAGGTGAGGGCATGGCTTTTGCAGACGTCGGCGAGGTGCACCGTGCCTACGAGACCCGGACTGTCGATCTGCATGCGAGGGTGAAGGCCCGAATCCGGCACACCAGCCTCGATGATGCTGGCAACGTAGTTGCCGGCGTGAAGCTGGTCGAAACAACGGTTGGACGTGCGCTGTTGTCGGAAATACTTCCGGAGGGCATGGACTTCTCCATGGTTAATCGGAATATGGACAAGAAGGCCATCTCTGGCTGCATCAACGCTTGTTACCGACAGGTTGGGCTGAAGAAGACGGTCGTGTTCGCGGATCAGCTGATGTACACGGGTTTTGCCTACGCGACGCGGGCGGGCATTTCCATTGGCGTCAATGACATGGTCGTGCCGGAGGAGAAGCCGACGATCCTCAAGGCCGCGGACGAGGAGGTGAAGGAAATTCAGGACCAGTTCGCCAGTGGTCTTGTGACCAATGGTGAGCGGTATAACAAGGTCGTTGATATCTGGTCACGCACCAACGATCTCGTCGCCAAGGCAATGATGGACAAGCTTGGCACCGAGGAGGCCATCAACGCCAAGGGCGAGACTGTAAAACAGGCCTCCTTCAATTCCATCTTCATGATGGCTGATTCCGGCGCCCGAGGCTCAGCGGCCCAGATCCGGCAGCTCGCCGGAATGCGCGGCCTCATGGCGAAGCCGGACGGTTCGATCATCGAGACACCAATCACGGCCAATTTCCGCGAAGGCCTCGACGTTCTCCAGTACTTCATTTCGACCCATGGCGCCCGCAAGGGCCTCGCGGACACCGCCTTGAAGACGGCAAACTCCGGGTACCTCACCCGTCGCCTGGTGGACGTTGCCCAGGATCTGGTCGTGTCATCAGAGGACTGCGGAACGGTCAATGGCCTGTTTATGTCGCCCCTGGTTGAAGGCGGCGACATCGTCGAGCCACTGCGCGAGCGAGTGCTTGGCCGCGTTCTGGCCGATCAGGTCCTACGGCCGGGCACCGACGAAGTCATCCTTGAAGCGGGCGTAGCGCTCGATGAGCAGAACGTGCGCAAGCTGGATGAGTATGGTGTTGACCTCGTCAAGGTCCGGTCGCCGATCACGTGCGAGGTGCGCTACGGCGTTTGCGCACTCTGTTACGGCCGTGATCTGGCGCGTGGAACCCGGGTCAACATCGGCGAGGCGGTTGGCGTCATTGCTGCCCAGTCGATCGGCGAACCTGGCACCCAGCTCACCATGCGCACGTTCCATATTGGTGGCGCTGCTTCCCGCGCCGCTGCCGCGACCAGTGTCGAGGTGAAACGTCCGGGCATGATTCGCCTGCATAACGTCAAGACGGTGCGCCACGAGAAGGGTTACCTCGTCGCCGTCAGCCGCTCCGGCGAGATCGGAGTTATGGACGAGCAGGGACGCGAGCGCGAGCGCTATCGCATCCCCTACGGTGCGGTCATTAACCTCGATGACGGTGTCAAGGTCGACGGCGGCCAGATTGTCGCCACCTGGGATCCACACACACATCCCGTGGTTGCCGAAGTGGGCGGCCTCCTGAAATTCCAGGACTTCGTCGAGCAGGTAACGGTTACCGAGCAGATGGACGAGGTCACTGGCCTCTCCAGCTACCTGATCATGGATCCCAAGCAGCGTGGCATGAGCGGCCGGGACTTGCGTCCGACAGCCAAGTTGCTGAATGCCAAGGGCCAGGAAATCTGTTTCGCAAACACCGACATTCCGGCGGTGTATGCGCTCCCGGCAGGCGCAGTGGTCACGATGGCGGACGGAGCGAGGGTGTCGGTCGGCGACGTTATTGCACGTATTCCGCAGGAGTCGTCGAAGACACGCGATATTACCGGCGGCTTGCCGCGGGTTGCTGACCTCTTTGAGGCGCGGAAGCCCAAGGAATCGGCCATCCTGGCGGAGTTCAGCGGCACGGTCAGCTTTGGCAAGGAAACCAAGGGCAAGCGCCGGCTGATCATCACGGACGAGGATGGCGAGAAGCACGAGGAGTTGATCCCGAAATGGCGGCACCTTGGCGTCTTCGAGGGCGAGAAGGTGGCTCGTGGCGAAATGATTGCCGACGGCGAGCCCAATCCCCACGACATCCTGCGCTTGCAGGGCGTCGAACGGCTGGCGGACTACCTCGTGCGCGAGATTCAGGACGTCTATCGGCTTCAGGGTGTAAAAATTAACGACAAGCACATCGAAACGATCATCCGGCAGATGCTACGCAAGGTCGAAGCGGTCGATCCGGGCGAAACGGGCTTGCTACCTGGCGAACAGCTGGAGCGGAATCGCCTACTGGATCTGAACGAAGCTGCCCGGGCCCAGAACAAGCAACTTGCGCGGGTTGAACCGCTGCTGCTGGGTATTACCAAGGCATCTCTGGCGACGGAGTCGTTCATCTCGGCAGCGTCATTCCAGGAGACCACCCGGGTTCTGACCGAAGCGTCGGTAAAGGGGCTGCGGGACGAACTGCGTGGCCTCAAGGAAAATGTCATCGTCGGGCGGCTCATTCCCGCCGGTACCGGGTATCGGTACCACGCCGAACAGCGACGCACACGGGAGCAGGAGCTGCGCATGGAGCTGCAGGGCCTGGACGACGCCAAGATGGCCGAATCAGACGCCGGGACGAACGATGACGGGGTCGGTGAATCCAATGGTGGCGACACGGTCAATGAGGAAGCCAGTGGCGAGGGGGCTGAGTGAGGTCCCCGGAAGCCCGGATTCTGTGGCGGCCACACTTTTGGGGTCCAGCCTGCCTGATGCCGGGGTTCTCTTGCTTGACACGCTTTCCGGGGGGCCAATAAACTAATCGGTCCCGCACAGTGGGGTGACTGACCGGTGGATGACCTGCCGCCGGCAGGCCCCCAGGTACCAAACAAAGTGGCGGCCCTGCTGATGAGGTCTGCCCAAGCGGTCAGCCCGGATTTCCGAGCGTCACGCAATTGGCAAACTTGTTGCCGATTGGCCTTTAGGCGCAGACCGGCTGACCTTATTGCCGAACGTAATTTTTACAGCAACCTGATACAGCAATCGTGAGCAGCAGATCCCTATGGCCACAGTAAATCAGTTGGTTCGCAAGCCGCGCAGCGCGCCGACCTACAAGAGCAAAGTCCCGGCACTGGCCGGTAGCCCGCAGAAGAGAGGCGTGTGTACGCGCGTGTATACGACGACGCCAAAGAAGCCGAACTCGGCGCTTCGCAAGGTTGCCCGCGTCCGGCTGACCAATGGATTCGAAGTCACCAGCTACATCGGTGGTGAGGGCCATAATCTCCAGGAGCACTCGGTCGTCATGATTCGCGGTGGCCGCGTGAAGGACCTGCCCGGTGTGCGCTACCACACCATAAGAGGCACCCTGGACTGCGCGGGCGTATCTGATCGCCGGCAGGGCCGTTCCAAGTACGGCGCAAAGCGCCCCAAGAGCTAAGTACGAAGATTCAAGGCGGAGTGTAAAGAATGTCCAGACGTACCTCGGCGCCGAAACGCGTCATCCTGCCCGACCCCAAGCACAAGAGTGATCTGCTGGCCAAGTTCACCAACATGATCATGCGCTCGGGCAAGAAGTCTGTCGCCGAAGGCATCATTTATGGTGCTCTTGAGCGCATTGCAGAGCGCAGCGGACAGGACGAAGGCAAGGCCGTCGAACTGTTCGGACGGGCGCTCGAAAATATCAAACCGATGGTTGAAGTGAAGTCTCGTCGTGTTGGTGGCGCCACCTACCAGGTTCCCGTTGAAGTGCGTCCGATGCGCCGCCAGACACTGGCCATGCGCTGGGTTATCGATGCCGCGCGGAGTCGCACTGAGAAGTCCATGGCCCATCGGCTGGCCCACGAGATTCTTGACGCTGTCGATAATCGTGGCGCTGCGGTCAAGAAGCGTGAAGATACCCACCGCATGGCAGAAGCCAACCGCGCGTTCTCGCACTACCGCTGGTAGTGCCGGCTTCCTGATGATCAGTCCTGATTAATGCCTGATTGTCAGAGAAGTACCGTGCCGCGTACGACCCCCATTGAGCACTACCGGAATATCGGTATTTCGGCTCACATCGACGCAGGCAAAACCACGACCACTGAGCGGGTCCTGTTCTATACCGGCGTTTCGCACCAGATTGGCGAGGTGCACGACGGTGCTGCTGTTATGGACTGGATGGAGCAGGAGCAGGAGCGCGGAATCACGATCACGTCTGCCGCGACGACTTGTTTCTGGTCCGGAATGGACCAGCAATTTCCTGAGCATCGCATCAACATCATCGATACGCCCGGCCACGTGGATTTCACGATCGAGGTGGAACGTTCCCTGCGTATCCTTGATGGAGGCGTCAACCTATTCTGCGCGGTAGGTGGCGTCGAGTCCCAGTCTGAAACCGTCTGGCGACAGGCGGACAAGTACGGCGTACCGCGCATCGCCTTCATCAACAAGATGGATCGCGCGGGAGCGGACTACTTCCGTGTCGTGCGACAGATGAGGGAGCGCCTCGGCGCAAACCCGGTGCCGATTCAGCTGCCGATCGGCGCAGAAGAAGACTTCCGGGGTGTCATAGACCTTGTCCGCATGCAGGCTATTTACTGGGACGAGGCTACCCAGGGAATGCGTTTCGAGTTGCATGGCGTTCCCACTGAGCTCCTGGCTTCTGCGCGCGAATTTCGTGACCGGATGGTCGCCGAGGCCGCCGAAGGCAGTGAAGAATTACTGTCCAGGTATCTTGAGAGCGGCGATCTCAGCATTGTCGAAATCAAGCAGGGCCTGCGTGCCCGCACCCTTCGCGGTGAAATTTTTCTCGTTACCTGTGGGTCGGCTTTCAGGAATAAGGGTGTGCAGGCGGTGCTGGACGCCGTCATTGACTACTTGCCATCACCCGCGGACAAGCCGCCGGTGATTGGCATTCTGGAGAATGACCAGCCGGGGGAGCGCATGGCCAGTGACGATGAGCCGTTTGCGGCCCTTGCCTTCAAGATTGCCACCGATCCCTTCGTGGGAAATCTCACCTTTTTCCGGGTGTACTCCGGCGTTCTGAGCTCGGGCGACACAGTCTACAACCCGATCAAGGACAAGCGGGAACGCATCGGTCGCCTGTTGCAGATGCATGCTAATGAACGTGCGGAGATCAAGGAAGTCCGTGCGGGCGACATAGCGGCTGCCGTCGGTCTGAAAGACGTGACCACCGGCGATACGCTCGTCGACGAGCAGAACGCCATCACCCTGGAGAGGATGAAATTTCCGGAGCCCGTCATCTCGGTAGCGCTTGAGCCGAAGACCCAGGCCGACCAGGAAAAGATGGGATTGGCCCTCCAGAAGCTGGCCAAGGAAGATCCCTCATTTCGCGTCAACAACGATGAAGAGACCGGTCAGACGATCATCTCGGGGATGGGCGAACTCCATCTGGAAATAATTGTCGATCGCATGAAGCGGGAGTTCAAAGTCGAAGCCAACGTCAGCCGCCCGCAGGTCGCTTACCGGGAGACAATCCGGACGGCCGTCGAACAGGAGGGCCGCTTCGTGCGCCAGTCCGGCGGCCGCGGCCAGTACGGCCATGTTTGCCTGCGTATCGAGCCTCTGCCGGCCGGTGCGGGGTACGAGTTCGAAAACGCCATCGTCGGTGGCGCCGTGCCACGCGAGTACATTCCCGCTGTCGACAAGGGCATTAGGGAGCAGCTCAAGACCGGCGTCCTGGCCGGGTATCCCGTCGCCGACGTCAAGGTCACGATTTTTGACGGCTCGTATCATGACGTGGACTCCAGTGAAATGGCCTTCAAGATTGCTGGTTCCATGGCTTTCAAGGAGGGCTGTGCCAACGCCAGGCCCGTGCTGCTTGAACCCATTATGAAGGTCGAGGTGGTGACGCCCGATCTGTTCATGGGCGACGTCAACGGCGACATCAGTCGCCGCCGCGGAGTGCTGCAGGGCATGGACGGATCCGGCGCCGGCAAGATTATCCGTGCCGAGGTGCCGCTCGCCGAGATGTTCGGCTACGCCACCACCCTGCGTTCCATGACGCAGGGCCGGGCGACCTACTCGATGGAGTTTTCAAAATACGCAGCAGTGCCGCCAAAAGTGGCGGAGTCTGTAATCGAGAATGACTGAGTGATAGCGGGTTGCGGCTGAAGCCGCTCTTTATTGATTCGGGGAGCCAAGCATGTCGAAAGCCAAATTTGAGCGTACGAAGCCACACGTAAACGTGGGGACGATCGGCCACGTGGACCATGGTAAGACGACGCTGACAGCGGCGCTGACCAAGGTGATGGCGGCGAAGTTTGGCGGCGAGGTGTCGGCGTA
>JAQBGF010000184.1:0-6059 GCA_032122615.1 Gammaproteobacteria bacterium
CTGCGACGGGGACATGAATCAAAACAACGTCACGAACTCCCAGGACTACGTGCTGTTCCGCCAGCAGCTGGGCCAGCCGAGCGTTTCCCCGGTCTTCAACAAGGCCGACATCAACGCCAACGGTGTGGTGAACTCCCAGGACTACGTGCTGTTCCGCGGCCTGCTGGGCAAGGCACCGGGTCCCGGCGTCTTGCCGTAAACCGGCTCCCGGTGACGCGGGGGGCTTCAGCCGTGAAGCCCCCTCGTTATCCGGGACCATTGACTACAGCAAGTGACTAAGGAAAGCCCCGCCTCGGCGGGGCTTTTCATTGCCGAGGGTCATTGCTGCGGGCGCCCTGACCGGCCGTTGGCCAACGTATCGCCCGGCAGCAAAAAGAATTCCTTATGTCAAAGAAGGCTGTTGCACGCACATTAACTTTCCGTATAGTCGGTTTGTAAGAAGGAACGGGCAAACCAGGTGCAAACCTGGGACGCAAAGCCACGGGTCTTGAACTCTCCGCGAACACGAACAACGAGGAGGGGGGGGAGATAGCCGGGTTTCAACCTTCCAGATGATAAACAGGCCTGTAAAATTCAATCTGGAGGATTTTCAATGAACTACAACAAGAGCGCCTTGGCAGTTGCCGTTGCCGCCACGCTGGGTGGGGCAAGTACAGCTGCTGATGCTGCCATTCACACGGCCGTGCTGACGGGTGTTACCACCTACAGCACCAACGGTTCCGCGCCGGGCAATATCACGTCGTCGACTGCCACTTTCAGCTACGACGACGCGACGACCGTGCTGACGCAGACCGGCGGCACGTACAACGCTCGCTTCAACACCTCCCCGACGAACACGATCTATCGTCACCTCATCACGGGCGCCATTCTCGGCAACGGCGCGGCGGCCGCTGCTACGACGTTCGTCTGCGCAGAAGGCAACTTTGGCGGCAACGTCGGCGCCAACATCTGCGGCAACTACGGCTTCGATGGCAACTTCGTCGACGATAGCACCGCGACCTGGGGTCCGGGCACGGCCTTTGCCAGGACTTTCGGTGGTGACGACTTTGCGTACGGTGCCCAGCAGAGCATTGCTAACTACGACGGATGGGCCAACATCAGCTGGTTGGGGACGACCCTGATTATCGGGAAGACGAACCTGGCTCTGACGTCGGGCCAGACCTGGGCGCTCAACATCGCGACTATACCGGTGCCCGCAGCCGTCTGGCTGTTCGGCTCGGCGCTGGGTCTGCTCGGCGTTGCCCGTCGTCGCAAGGCCCTTGCCTAAGACGACGCCTGCCTGATCGCCGGCCAGGCACTGCCTGGCCGATGTTCAGGGAAAGCCCCGCCTCGGCGGGGCTTTTCTTTTCCCGGGATTGGGGGCTGACCGGAGGCTGGTGTCAGCTCATCGTCCGGGGCCAAAAAGTTATTCTTATGTAAAAGAGGGCATTTGCGCCCCCATTAACTTTCCGTATAGTCCGCACCTAATAAGGAACGGGCAAACCAGGTGCAAGCCTGGGACGCAAAGCCACGGGTCTTGAACTCTCCGCGAACACGAACAACGAGGAGGGGGGAGATCGCCGGGTTTCAACCTTTCAGAAGAAGAAACAGGCCTGCAATATTCAATCTGGAGGAATAGTTAATGAATTACAACAAGAGCGCCTTGGCAGTTGCCGTTGCCGCCACACTCGGCGGCGCAAGTACGGCTGCCAATGCAACCGTCCACACGGCCGTGCTGACAGCGGTTACCACCTATAGCCAGCAAGGCTCCTCAGCAGGCAACATTTCGTCGTCGACTGCGACTTTCCAGTACGACGACGTGACGACCGTGCTGACGCAGACCGGTGGCACTTTCAACGCGCGTTTCACCACGTCCCCGACGAACACGATCTACCGTCAACTGATCACCGGTGCGGTGGTTGGCAATGGCGCGGCCGCGACGGCTGCGACATTCGTCTGCCAGGAAGGCAACTTTGGCGCCAACGTTGGTGCCAACATCTGCGGTAACTACGGCTTCGGTGGCAACTTCGCCGACGATAGCACCGCGACCTGGGGTCCCGGCACGGCCTTCGCCAGGACTTTCGGTGGTGACGACTTTGCGTACGGCCCGCAGTCGAGCATCGCTGCCTACAATGGTTTCGCCAACATCAGCTGGTTGGGTACGACCCTGACGATCGGTAACCCGAACCTGGCCGGGACCTCGGGTAGCTCCTGGTCGCTTAACGTTGCGACCATTCCGGTGCCCGCGGCCGCCTGGCTGTTCGGTTCGGCTCTGGGTCTGCTCGGTGTTGCCCGTCGCCGCAAGAGCCTTGCCTGATACGATGCCTGCCTGATCGCCGGCCGGGCACTGCCTGGCTGATGCTCAGGGAAAGCCCCGCTTCGGCGGGGCTTTTCTTTTCTGCGGCCTATACAATCCCGGGCTGTCCCGTCTTCCCGGAGTGCCCATCCATGTCATCAGCCTCGCGCGCCGTCCCGGCGTTCCTCCTGGTCATGTTGCTTGCACTGCTCGCCGGCTGCGGGTCACCCGAGGACAAGGTTGCGGCGCACCTCGAGAACGCGAAGGCGCTGATGGCCGACGAGGACTACGCGCGGGCCAAGGTCGAGGCCATGAACGCAGTGCAGATCCAGCCAAAGAACGCCGAGGCACATTTCCTCCTGGCCCAGCTGGCCTGGCGGGAGGGCAACGCCCCGGCCGCGTTTGCCAGCCTGCTGATCGCGGTTGAATCCGACCCCGGGTTGCTGGATGCCCGGTTGCGCTTAGGTGACCTTTACTTCGCCACCGGCGACGCCAAAGGGGCGGCCGAGCAGGCGGCCGCCGCCAGGGAGCTGGCACCCGAGCGGGCCGACGTGCGTTTGCTGAGCGGCAGGGTGTTGTTCGTGCAGGGCGACGTCGACGGCGCCGAAAAGGAAGTCGATGCGGCGCTGGCTGCGAATCCCGCATCTGTAGATGCCATCACCAGCAAGGCCGGCCTGCGGAGTTCCAGGGGCGACAACGCTGGCGCACTGGCGGTCCTCGACCAGGGAATTTCGCTAACAACCGGCGCCGATGCCGCCTTCCTCCGGGAAAACCGGCTGGGGTTCCTGCTGAGCATTGGTCAGGAAGCCGACTACGAGGCCGGGCTGCAGGCGTTGATGCAGGCGGCGCCGGACCAAACAAAGTACGGCTATCAATTGCTCGATTTCTATTCAAAGCGCGGTCGCAGTGACGACGAGCTGCGGGTCCTGCGGGATCTCGTGGCCGCCGATCCGGGCAATACCCTGGCCAAGGTGCGCCTGGCCCGCCTTCTGGTGGCGAAAAACGACGTCGCGGGTGCGGAAAAGCTCCTGAAGGACGGCCTGGCGCAGTCGCCCGACAATGCCGAGCTGCGGATTGCCCTGGGCGATCTGTATCGCTACGACAACCGCCCCGCCGAGGCCATGGCCGCCTACCGGCAGGCGGCGGAGCGGTCCGGAGAGGCCACGGCCGAACATTTGCAGTCGCGGAACCGGATCGTCACCCAGCACACGCGCGATGGCGACATAGCGCAGGCACGCGACGAGATTGCGAAGATCCTGAAGCTCGCGCCGGATGATGCTGAAGCCCTGTTAAGCCGCGCCACGTTTGCGTTCCTCGATCGCCAGTACGACGCTGCCATCGCCGACCTGCGCAATGGCCTGCGGCGACAGAAGTCCTCCGCAGCGATGCTGCTGCTCGCCCGCTGCTATGTCGCGATCGGGGACACGGTGGTGGCCAAGGACACCTACCGCCGGCTACTCGAAGACTACCCGGGAAACTCCACGGCGACCCGGGAGCTGGCGGTACTGCTCTCGGACCAGGGCGACGCCGCCGCGGCCGCGGATATCCTGCGTGACTTCGTGGCGTCGAAACCGGACGACGCTGAGGCTTCGGGCGCCCTCGTGCAAAGCCTGCTGGCGCAGCGGGATGTGGCGGCGGCCGAGGCTGAGGCACGGCGGCTGATCGAGCTGAAGGGCGGCGACCTGGGCGCCGAGCAACGCCTGGGCCAGGTGCTGCAGGCCAAGGGGTCTAACGCCGAGGCGCTGGCCCGCTACCGGACCATCCTGGAAAAGGATCCCAACCAGGCCGAGGCTCTTGCAGGCCTGGTGAGTATCCTGACCGAAACCGACCGGGCAAAGGACGCGCTCCCCATACTCGAAGCCTATCCGAAGGGCCAATTGCAGCCGAGCCTGTTGCTGGGGAAGGTGTACCGCAGCTTGGGCGACATGGCCGCGGCCCGGCAGGTGCTCGAGCAGGCCATGGCCGCGAATCCGACGGACGCCCGCCCGCACCTCGCGATGGCCAGCCTCGCGGAGACGGACTCACCGGAACAATTCGCGGCCCTGCAGCGGGGGTGGAAGACGCTGCCTGGCGACCTGACGATCGGCGTGTTCCTGGCTGGCATCCTCGAGCGCCAGGGCAAGATCGGGGAGGCCATTGGAGTCTACGAGGCCGTGGTGGAAAAACTGCCCGACAACCCGCTCGTGGCGAACAATCTCGCCGCGCTGTTGCTCGACCACAGTCAGGACAAGGCAAGCCTCGCGCGGGCCCTGGAGCTGGCAAAACCCTTCGCGACCTCCAGCGACCCCATCAGCATGGACACGCTGGGTTGGGCCTATTACCGCAATGGCGACTTTCTGAATGCCGTTCGCGAGCTCGAGCGGGCCGTGGCGACCGACGCCAGCAACCCGCTGCTCCAGTACCACCTCGGCAAGTCCTACGTCGCGGCCAGCAACCCGGTCAGTGCCCGCCAGCACTTAAGCCGGGCACTCGAGCTGGGTGGCGAGACGTCGGCCTTCGCCGCAGACGCGCGCACCGTGCTGAAGACCCTTGGCAATTGAGGCCGGCGGTAAGCCTTCAACGGGTCAGCGCAGCGTTGAGTAGTCGGGCAACTTGACGCCGTAGCTGCCGGCGCTGGCCAGGTATAGATAGCCCCGCGGGTGGAGCTGCTGGTACACCTGCTCGATTTCCCGGTCGATCATCGCCGGTGTCGCGCCCCGCTCAGTCTTGCGGATGCGTTTGCGGAGCGTGCGTAGCGACGTGGCGCCGTCCATGTGGGCATAAATCATTTTCGTTATGGGCGTGCACGCGATCTGCAGCGTGTACTCCGGATCGGCGTAGCGCATGTTGCCTGGCCGCAGCATGCTGGCGGCCAGTCTGGACGCGTTATCCAGCATCGTGCCGAAGGAACGCAACGCATTGTCCTCGTCGAGCAGGCTGGCGCCGCGTTCCGGTTGCCTCGCGAGAAACAATTCATGCTTGCGGATATTGCCGACAAACAGCTCGGCCAGGGCCTGGAGACGCGGTTGCGCCAGGGTCGCGAGGTATTCGCGGGTCGCCGGGTTTGAAACGTGATTCAGCGGATCATAGGCATCGGCCCGGTGGGCAAAGCTCAGCAGGTGCAAGCCGGCTGACTCGGCCAGCGCGTACAACGCCGGAACGTCAAAGCAGCGGTCCTGACTGTGCAGCAGCAGGTCATACAGCCCGGCGTCGCCCAGGCCGTCCCGGGAAATTTCACTTTTCCAGTCGCCGAGGTTGCTCACAAAACTGTTTGATTTGGGCAGGGCTTCCAGCAGCTGGCGCGTCATGTCCACCTTCGCCTGCATGCTGAGCCCGGTGGGCAGGTAGGCCCGGAGGAGTGACTGCATGTCGTAAACGACCCGTCGCCCGTACTTGCCGTAGAGCATGAGAAAAATTGCGCCGTCGTCTTTCAGTACGGCATTGAGTGCCTGCAAGCCCGCCTCGGTCGATTCGAGATGGTGCAGCACGCCGCAGCACTCGATGTAGTCGAATTCCCCAAGCCCGAGTCCCGGCAGTTCCATAATCGAGGCCGTGACCCAGCGGATGTTGTTTAACTTGCGGGCACGGGCACGGGCTTCGGCGACGCCCCGTGAAGCGGCCGACATATCCAGGTACACCACCTCGGCGTCGTAGTGTCGCAATTGCTCGGCCAGATAGATCGCGGTATCGCCGGTGCCGCCGCCGGCCACCAGGGCCCGGAAACCGGAGCGAAAGTCCTTCTTGCCGCGGAAGCAGTGGTGGTTGATGACGAGAAGATTGCCCGAGATCGCGTGGATCAGGCGGT
>JAQBGF010000185.1:0-21218 GCA_032122615.1 Gammaproteobacteria bacterium
CAGATTCCGGGCGTTGCGATTGCCGGGCGGGTCTACACCGTTAATCTCGGCATCGAGAAAATCATCCAGAACGTGACTGGCAATCCGGCGATCCGCTTTCTCGTACTCTGTGGCAAGGAATCCCCGGTGTTTCAGCCGGCACAGGGGCTACGCGCGCTGTTCGAAAAGGGTGTTACGGCCGAACGCCGGATTACTGGTGCGCTGGGGCATCTGCCGGTGCTCGACCATATACCCGCCGCGCAGATCGAGGCCTTCCGTCAGCAGGTTGAACTCATCGATCGAACCAATGTGAGCGAGATCGCGTCACTTCGAGATGAGGTTGCTGCGCTCGCTGCCCGCGGTGCGGAGCCCGTCGCTGACGCCGCCTGCTGGGCAGCCGCAGAGCCGGTCGAGTCCGGCAAGATCGTTCGCCTGCCGCCCGGTGGCGGTGGCGCACCCATTGAATATGACACCACCGGTTTCTGGGTCTTTACCCTGGATCGCGATGCGAACCAGATCGTGGCGCACCATCACTTGCCAGATAACACGCCCGCGCACGAGATTCGTGCCCGCACCGCGGAGGGGATCTTGCAGTCCATCGTGCTACACGGGCTGGTGTCGCAAATGGACCATGCCGGTTATCTCGGCATCGAACTTGCCAAGGCAGAGGCGGCGCTGCGTTTCGGCTTGCGCTACGAGCAGGACCAGCACTTGCGCCGTGAGGCAGTTTAGTAGCGTTACCCTGGAAACTGCCGGCCCGCTGACAGGTCCCCACCTCTCAATATATTGTCGTGCCAGGATGACGTTTGTATGATCGGGTGGAGGATCCGGCCCGAAGGGCGTCGCTGAGGTTTCCGGTTCATGACTGAAGCGCCGCGCGGCGAGCGCCTAGGACCCATCGAGCTGGCACCGGGCATCATGCCCTCCCACGTCCTGACCAAGCTGTTCGCGGCTTTCGTCGGCATCGGTGCCCTGGCCGGCATTTCGATTCTTCAGAGCTACATCCTGACGGAGCACTTGCACGTGCCGCGGGCGCAGCAGGGCACCATTTCCGGCAATCTCTCTTTCTGGACGGAGGTGGTCGGGCTGATCCTGTTTATTCCGTTCGGCATGATGGCCGACCGCATTGGGCGCCGGCCGGTGCTCACCTTCGGGTTGATCACGGTGGGTATCGGGTGGGGACTCTATCCGTTTGCTACCACATTTTCGGAACTCATGGTATTCCGACTGATCTATGCGGCAGGGGCGGCAGCCACGGCCGGATCTCTGGCCACGCTGGTCAACGACTATCCGATTGAAACGTCGCGCGGCAAGCTGATCGGCATCACGAGTGCGGCGAATACGCTCGGCACGATGTTCGTCTCGGGCGTAATTGCCCGCATTCCCGACTTCCTGGCCCAGCGTGGCTACGACCCGGTGACCGGTGGCCGGGCCATGTTCCTGGTCGGCGGCACACTCTGCATCCTGACAGGGCTACTCACGGCCCGGGGGCTGGCCCCCGGCACGCCGCTGGGTCGCAGTGCCCGCCCGCCACCTGGCGCACTCGCTGGCAGCATCGTGCGCGCATTGGCTAACCCGCGGATCGTGCTGGCCTATGCCGGCGCGCTGGTGGCGCGCTCGGACGTGGTCGTCAAGGGCCTGTTCCTCAGCCTGTGGGCCGTGCATGCCGGACGCGAGGCCGGTCTGGATCCGGGACGTGCCATTGCCCGGTTTGGCACCATGATCATCATCATGTACCTCGTGGGGCTGGTGGCGGCGCCGCTCTTCGGCTGGTTCATTGACCGCGTCCACCGGCTTACGGCCATGATTGTGGCGCTGGCCACGGCGGCGGCCGGCTACCTGTCCATGCGGTTTCTCACCTCGCCGCTGGACTTCGACATGATCCCGCTGCTGGTACTGCTGACGCTCGGCACGGGTTTCATGGTGAAGGCCTCCATGGCGCTGATAGGCCAGGAAGCGCCGGTCGCCGAACGCTCCAGCGTGATCGCGGGCAGCAGTGTCTGCGGCGCGATTGGCATCCTGATATTCACGGGGGTCGGCGGGAGGTTGTTCGACGCCTGGGGACCCTGGGCGCCCTTCGTGCTCGCTGGCGCCTACCAGTCGGTACTGCTGGTGGTTGCTATCGTCATCCGCATCGTCGCACCGGGAGATTCGGTGCGTCCCGCTGTCAGGCCCGGCGGGAGGCTTTATTCGACGCCTCCGTAATTGTCCTGATTGATAAGACCTCAGCAAGGGGAGTAACTAACCAAGCATCGAGCGAGTCTGGAAGGGAGTGGTGCGGGCAGTCGCCGTGTGGAGAACGCGGGGTGGGGTGAGATCTGGCTGGAGCGGGGGAAGTCCCAGCTGGAGATGGCTCTGATTGGTGGTGCGCGCAAGGAACCTCTGGAATCTCTCTAAAGGTCCGCAGATCCGAAACTGGGAACAACGCAATTCAAGGAAGCTTAGCATGTGGAAATTCAGCAGCATATCTGCGGTGACGATCCTGTCGCTCGTTTTCGCTTTTTCGGCCTTGTTTCCGACGCCTGGGACGGCTGCCGAACAGGCCGATGCTGAAAAAGCCGCGGGGCACGCCGTCGACGCGATTGAAACAGGACTGATGGCAGTCATCGTTGACGGCCCCCCGCTCAAATCTGACCAGGTCAAGTCCGCCAACCACCGGGCCTATGGGCGCGGCATGACCTGCGCCGAGTGCCATGTCACGAGTTATGACTTCATGAGCACGGCCTCCGCGCAGTTCGTCAACAATTTTCCGCAGCTTTCGCAGGAGGAGATCTGGAACAAGATTGTTGCCTTGCTGCCAGGCCGGGAGCGTTTCGTGCTGGCCACTGTAAGAAATAACCAGCCGACAGCGACGACCGTGGACATGGTCCTGGATAAGGACGAGGGCGTGTTCTACGTCGTATCTGAAGTTGGTACGGAGAAGCTGCTCGAGATCCGGGAAAATCCGGCAATCAGTGCTGCGCACTTTCTGGGCTGGACCGTCGCCGAGGGTGGCGCCAAGGAGTGGAAAAGTGTTCAGGTCAAAGGCACGGCGGAGGTCGTTCCGTCGTCGGACCCGAGATTCTACCCCGCGCTCGTTAAATACAACCTGGTGCGGATCTCCCAGGAAAGAGCAGTGCGCCGGTTTGACCTCGTTCGCGTGACGCCCAAGCAGATCTACTACTTCGATACGACTCTCGGCGCAGAGCAGAAGGGTATTTACCAGTTCTGGAAGAAGAAATAGTCA
This sequence comes from Gammaproteobacteria bacterium, assembly GCA_032122615.1. Taxonomy (GTDB): domain Bacteria; phylum Pseudomonadota; class Gammaproteobacteria; order Steroidobacterales; genus SHZI01. Next base: position 3,206 of record JAQBGF010000185.1, read on the forward strand.
GCCTGCGATTCCTGGTCCAGGCGCCTGCATCGCCACGCATTACCAGCAATGAGTGACCGATGACGCCAGGCAGTGCGTCTCCAAAACTCCTCCAGGGCCCGGAAGGGCGGACCCTGCGATCGCTGATGGTGCCGATGCTGATCGGCATGGTCGCGATGATCGTCTACAACCTTGCCGATATCTATTTTGTTGCCCAGCTCGGAACAGCGGAGCTTACCGCCCTGAGCTTCACTATCCCCGTTGTGTTCTTTGTCGGATCGATAACGGTTGGGTTTGGCAACGGTACCTCGGCGGTTTGCGCGCGTCTGTATGGTGAGAACCGGGTGGAGGACATCGGGCGCGTGACCATGCACGCGGTCTTCCTCGGCGCAGCCACGTGCATCGCTCTCATCATTATCGGGCTGTCTACTATTGACCCGTTGTTTCGCCTCCTGGGAGCCAGCGACGCCACGCTCCTGATTATTGAGCGATACATGCGCATCTACTATTTCGGACTGCTTTTCATCGTTGGGCCGTTGATAGCAAATCCCGTCTTGCGGTCGTCGGGCGACGCGCGTACACCGGCCATGATCATGCTGGTTTCAGCCGGCGTGAACATCATTCTGGATCCGATCCTGATATTTGGCCTGCTGGGGGCGCCTCGTCTCGGGATCGAAGGGGCGGCCGTGGCTAACGTCATTGCCAATTTCGTGGCAATGGTTGCCGCGTTCGCGGCGCTGTATTACCGGGCAAACATCGTTTTCCCGAAGACTCCCGCCCTGGGGCAGTTGTTCGAGTCCTGGCGCAGCATTCTGCACGTCGGCATCCCGGCCACGACGAGCGCGGCAATCGCCCCGATGACGACCGCGTTCATTACTCACCAGATCGCCGGGTTCGGGCAGTCCGCCGTTGCCGGATACGGCATAGCCTCGCGCATGGAGAGCCTGGCGCTGCTGGTCATGGTGGCACTCGGAACGGCGGTAACTCCGTTTGTCGGGCAGAATTTCGGTGCCAGAAGAATGGACAGGGTGGCAAACGGGATACGGTGGTGCCAGCGGTTCTTCGTGGCCTACGGCGTGGCGGTGGCCGTCGTGCTGGCTGTCGCTGCACCGTACATTGTGGCTGCTTTCACGGTCAATGAGACGGCCATATCAGCGGCACTCCTGCACATGAGAATTGTGCCGGCAAGTTACCTGGCCGTCGGGTTTGCGCTGGCGGCGACTAATTCCCTGAATGCCATTGGCCGGCCGCTCCCGGCCATGTTTATTTCCCTGACTCGAACGATCCTGGTCTATGCGCCCCTTGCCTACGCTTTCTCACAGGTACTCGGCCTGGTTGGGATCTTTGTGGCAGCCTTTACGGCAAATTTTATTGCTGGTGCGCTTGGCCTGATCCTGTACCGAAGAATTCTGCTGCAGATCAGGTAAAGGGGGATGTATCGCGTGCTTACGTATTATCTACTGCCTTGCCAGGAAGTCGGGGTTCTTCACCGGGATGAAGACCTGCCCAGCGCTGCAGCAGGGTTTCCCGGGACTCAACCCGCTCCGGATCCCACTCGATGGCCGTCTCAACCGGGCAGACCGTGATGCACCTCGGGCTCTCGTGTGCGCCGACACATTCGGTGCAGTGGCTTGGATCAATCACGTGAATACTCTTGCCGCCGCTTATCGCCTCATTGGGGCAATCTGAAACACATGCATAGCAATTCAGGCAGTCAGCCGTTATTCGCAGAGCCATTGCAAACTCTCCCGCTCAATGGGCAGGCTGGCGGCCGACGCTGTCCCGGTCGCGGGGGAGAAGTTTTGCGCAAATCTCCGGCAGTTCCTGCTCCAGTTGGTGGCGGTTCTCGATGATGATGTCATTGGGCAGGCCGGATACTCCATGCCTGCTGATCCACTCGAACAGGATATCGGTTTCTGCATCCTGAAGTGCCTGAGTGAAGTCCCTCACGCCCGCGACCCGGCGGTTGTACTCGCGACTGAAATAATTGAAAGCATGCTGCCAATAGTCGTTGTACAACGCGTTGGCGCCATCGGCACCACGTTCGATTGCCTCTTTGCTGCAGCGGGCGGCGGTAAAGCCACAGCCCAGGGCCCCCTTGATGGCCGTCTCGGCAAATGCAGCGTTGTCTCCGACGCAAATGACATTGCCGCGTGCCGCGTCGCGAATGGCCGGTCTTCGATCCATGTTGCAGGCCTGCTTGGCGACAACCGTCGAACCAGCGAATATCTCGCTGAAGGGGGAGTTGGTCAGGAACTTGTTCAGCACCTCTGGCAGGCTGATGTCCGCATCGACGCTTGCCGCGGCACTGAGCTGAAACATGCCCGGCGGCCACGGCCCCAGATTGACAATTCCGGGATGCAGGGAGGGTACACAGAGCCTTACGCGACGCAGCTCCGGAAAAGGAAATGTCACGCGGTCAATTACAAAACTCATGAATTTCAGCCGTCCCGGTCCCGCCGATCGGCCGTTATTGAAGCCGAGCTGTTCAATGAGAGGCGAAAATGACCCATCGGCTATGATTGCCCGGCGGGCGCTCAGCACCGCCTCCCCGGTATCCGACTTGAGCACTACGCTCACCCCGTCCGGCGTGTCCTGGATGGACTGACACCTGGTGCCGGCGCGTATTTCACAGGCCGCAGCGGAGGCCTCGGCAAGCAATCCCTGCAGAAGCTGCTCTTTGTCTATAACGAACGCTTCAATATCCCGGCTCGAGTGGAACCGGCTAAAGGAATGTCCCGAGGGGGAGACGAACGTTTCGTTGAAGACGGGGTTAAGCTCACCCCGATAGTCGATAACCGCGTCCGACGGCATATTTTGCAGATGGATGCGGTGATGCTGACTGCCGACCTCAATGGTCACGCTGATCCGTTTCAGATTTTCGTCAGTCGCGACTGCGTTCGACGAAAAGCCGCCAGCACCGAGACGCAAACTGCGGCTACAAAACCGCGTAACGCGACCAGCCTCGTTGTTTTTCTCGACCAGCAGTACCTTGAGGCCATCCCGCGCGGCGGTGCGCGCTGCCATACAGCCGCCTGGTCCGCCGCCAATAATAATCAGGTCATATTTCACGCTTGACAGCCCGTGGGGTGGACCTAAAGTCGGGTCGATTCATGGAACCCCGCACCGAAACCAATGCATAGCAATGCATAGCAATGCACTTTAAATTATCCGAATCCCAACTAATTGATATATTAGGTTTCTTTTAGCCCTTTTGCCAATGCCCGATACCGTCGAACACCCAGCATGATCGATATGCCCACAGAGTTTGAGCGACCTGCCGCCGGCCACGCCGATCGAGTACCGCGACCTCAGCCTCCTGCGCGAAGGCTACTCCGTGCTGCAAGTCTGGAAGAGCAACGACAACCATGCTTGATTTCGACAAGACGCTGATCGGCAGCGACGACCTGCCGCTCTTTTCACGGCGGATTTTGTTCTGCACGCCACGCAACTATGCAGCCAAGCTGGCAAGGCTGCTGGTTCTGAGAGGCGCGAGGCCAGTCTGGATGCCCACCATCGTCATTGAGCCGCTGGTGGACTATAGGGAACTTGATCTCGCCATCATGAATCTGGCGGAGTATGACTGGCTTGCTTTCACAAGCCGCAACGGGATTGAGGCTTTTTTCGACCGGTTGGACGCCCTCGGCCTTGATACTGGCGTGTTCAAGAAGACGAAACTGGCTGCGCTCGGCAACGACGGCAAGGCTCTCGAGGACCGGGGCATTCGGGTTGCCTGCCTGCCGCCCGAAGCCACCACCAGGGGTATCGTCGAGGAACTACAGCGCCGCGGGGAAAACCATGGCCGGATACTCCTGCCGGTTCCCGTGGTGCGCGGGATGCAGGAGCCTGACGTCATTCCGAATCTCGTCGGCTGGCTCCGCGAGGCAGGCATGGACCCGCACCGGGTGCCGGCCTATACGACGAGGCGGGTATCAGATGGTCTCGAAGCCGAGACGCGAATGATCATTGATGGAGAAGTCGATCTGCTCGCCTTTACCAGCGTCGGGGAAATAGAAAGCCTGCTGTACGTACTCGGTGATCGACGCGACGTTCTCGATCGTTACACCACCGCCTGCTACGGTCCCATGACGGCTGGGGGCGCAAGACAACGCGGCATTCATGTGGATATCGTTTCGCCAGACAATTCGGCGTTCGAGCACTACGTCGAAGCCATGGAAAAGTACTTCCGTGAGAACCGGGGACCCCATCGGCGTCAGGGGCGCTCTGGCTGCATCGGGACTAGGAGTTTACCTCCCAGGTTTCGCCTGACCTGATGTACTCGCGATAGTTGCCCTTACCGCGTCTCCGTACGGCACGCTCGATCTGGTCGTCGAGCGCCTGCCCGTAAAGCTCCTTTTCAACGCAGCGAAAGACCCCCATGGGCACGGGGAACTCCTGTTCGTTCAATTGGCTGAGCATATAGGCGACCCCCGGATGCGCAGAGTCTTCCTTGAACTTGAGCAGCCGGTCCTCCGGATGATCCGCCACGTTGACGATTTCCGGGTGACCGGCACGCAATCGAATTGCCCGATCACCTTTCGCGCCGAAAGTCAGCGGCTGGCCGTGTTCGAGAAAGATGCAGCGCTCGCTTCGGACGGCCGACGTGGCAAAGGAATCAAAGGCCCCGTCGTTGAAGACATTGCAGTTCTGGAGGATTTCCACAAAGGCCGAGCCACGATGATGCGCCGCTCTCAGGAGGATCTGCCGAAGATTCGCCGTATCGGTCGCGATTGCCCTGGCTACGAACGTCGCCTCTGATGCAATGGCGAACGATACCGGATTGATCGGATGCTCGATCGAACCCATCGGACTCGACTTGGTGAGCTTCCCCTTTTCCGAAGTCGGCGAGAACTGCCCTTTCGTCAATCCATAGATTCGATTATTGAAGAGCAGAATCCTGACGTTGATGTTGCGCCGGAGGCAGTGGACGATGTGATTGGTGCCAATGCTCAGCCCATCTCCATCGCCGGTGACCACCCATACCTGCAGGTCGGGCCGGGTCAGCTGGAGACCCGTTGCGATCGCCGGTGCACGTCCGTGGATCGTATGAAAGCCGAAGGTTTTCATGTAGTACGGAAAACGACTGGAACAACCGATACCGGAGATGAAGACGATATTTTCCCGCTGCAGCTGTAATTGCTCACAGATCTCGGGCATGACTCGCTGGACCTGGGCGAGAATCGAGTAGTCACCACATCCGGGGCACCAGCGCACTTCCCCGTCGGCTGCAAAATCATCCTTCTCGTATTTCGTCACCTGGGTCATGTCACTGCCCGTCGTCCTTCAGCGGCATTGCGCGCATTCAGGTCAGCAGCCTTGTCACCGCCGCCACCCAGCATGACCGCAATCCTTCCCTCGATTTCGTCGGTCCGGAAGGGCTGGCCGGTGATCTTGTTCAGGCCGACCGCATTCACCAGGTATTCGGCGCGGACCAGCAGCCGTAATTGACCGGCGTTCAGTTCGGGGATCAGCACTTGCCGGTAATTGCGCACAATCTCACCCAGGTTTGGGGGAAATGGATTGAGATATTTCAGGTGGGCTGCCGACACCGGCTTGCCCTGCTTCTGCGCATTGCCCACGGCATGGTGGATTGCGCCGTACGTGCTTCCCCAGCCAAGAACGAGCAGCTCACCCTGCGCGGGGCCGGAAACCTCCAGTGGCGGTAAATCCTTCGCGACGCCCCGGATCTTCTGTAGGCGCAAATGCACCATGCGCTCGTGATTGCCGGATTCGTAACTTACCGTGCCGCGGATGTCCTGCTTTTCCAGGCCGCCGATTGTGTGCTCCATGCCGGGGGTTCCCGGCACCACCCACTCCCTCGCCAGCGTCGCGGGATCCCTGGCATAGGGCTGAAATTGATCGGAGCTGACCGTTCGGGGCGGATCAAACGTTGGCGCTTCCTCCGCGTCGGGTATCCGCCAGGGCTCGGAGCCGTTGGCGAGATAGCCATCGGTCAACATGAAGACGGGCGTCATGTAGCGGATGGCGAGGCGGAAGGCTTCGACCGCGGTTGCAAAGCAATCGGCCGGGCTTTTCGCCGCGAGGACGACCACGGGACATTCCCCGTTCCGCCCGAACATCGCCTGCAGCAGATCGGATTGCTCCGTCTTGGTCGGCAGCCCGGTCGATGGCCCACCGCGCTGCACGTTGATGATTACCACTGGGAGCTCCGTCATCACGGCCAGGCCGATTGCTTCGGACTTCAGCGCCACACCGGGGCCGCTGGTGCTGGTCATGCCGAGACTGCCACCGTAGGCCGCGCCGATCGCCATGCCGATGGCTGCGATCTCGTCCTCGGCCTGCACGGTTCGCACGCCAAAGTGCCTCAGCCGCGACAGTTCATGCAGGATTTCGCTTGCCGGCGTGATGGGATAAGACGCACAAAACAGCGGCCGCTCGCTAAACGTGGACGCCGCGAGGCACCCGAGGGCAGTCGCCTCGTTGCCGGTAATCCGACGATAGGTGCCGGGCCGGAGCTTCGCCTTGCCAACGGTATACCGGGAGACGAAGATCTCAACGGTGTCGGCATAGTTGTAGCCGGCCTGAAGCGCGAGCTTGTTTGCCTGGGCCTGCACCTCGGTCTTTTCCCGCATCCCGGGCCGTCGCTTCTTGCGGTCCGCAAGCCTGTCGATCTGGGCCAGGACCGTGCCAGCAGACCGGTCGTACATCCACTCGACCAGCCCCAGCGTGAACATGTTCTTGCACAACGTCGCCTGCTTCTTGCTCAGCCCGAGAGGCCGCAGTGCCTCCAGAGTGAGGGACGTAATAGGAACCCGGTACAGCTGGTAGTTGCGAAGGGTGCCGTCTTCCCGGGGATCCGTGCCGCCATACCCTGCTTTTTCCAGCGCGACAGGACTAAAGGAATCGTCATCGACAATCAGTATGCCCCCCCATTCCAGGTCCGGAAGGTGGACGGCAAGGGCGGCCGGGTTGAGCGCCACCAGGGCGTGGGGCCGGTCGCCAGGAGTGTGAATTTCGCCAGAACTGAAATTCAGCTGGAAGCTGCTGACGCCCGCTTTGGTTCCGATCGGCGCGCGGATTTCTGCCGGAAAATCCGGCAATGTGCTTATGTCGTTACCCAAAATCGCCGAGTCCTGAGTAAACATGGTACCCGTCAGTTGGATGCCGTCGCCCGAGTCGCCGGCAAACCGGACGATCGCGTTGGCTAGTTCTTTGTGTTCGGGGTTTTTCAATGGCGTCATGAGGCCCTGAAAGGGATCCGGAAATCGACTAACGGGAACGGCTGGATTTGTGATGCTAGTATCGCCAGAAGACAAGTCAAGCGGCCCGGCAGAAGCGGCGTCGGGCCCGCAACCGAGGGCTGACCTGCCTTCGTGGACACCGGCGTCTTAAATGACGCAAGAAGTATACGATGCAAGGATCACACAAACTGCATCCGGTGAAACTACCTTAGCCCCCATGGCAGAGTATGACGTCATTGTCGTGGGCGGCGGGATCAGCGGCCTGACCTTCGCGTTCGAGAGCGCCCGATCCGGGCACTCCACCCTGGTCCTGGAGCGGGCGGAGCGGGTGGGCGGTTGCCTGTCCACCCACCGCACGCCGGCGGGCTACTGGTTCGAACTCGGCGCACATACCTGTTACAACTCCTACGTCGGCCTCGCCGGGATGATCGAGGCCTGCGGGATGCGGAATGCGATCGTGTCCAGGGCGGCGACCAGGCTCCGCTTCCTCAACGGTGACGTGCTCGTCCCGGGCGCAAACCTGTCGGCGCTGGTGCGGCTCTTCCGCTGGAGCGAACTCCTCAGATCGCTCCCTCGCGCCGTCACCGCGAAGAAGGACGGCCAAACGGTGTGCGCATACTACTCGCGGCTCGTCGGGAGGCGGAATTACGAGGAAGTGCTTGGCCCGTTGCTGTCGGCTGTCCCATCGCAGAGCGCTGATAGCTTTCCAGCCTCCATGTTGTTCAAGTCCCGCGCAGTCAGGCGCAAGGATTTTCCGCGCAACTTCACATTGATTAACGGACTCCAGGCTGTTGCCGAGACCCTCGCCCGCCAGCCTCGGATCGAAGTGTTGATTGGGCAGGCCGCGGCTCGCGTGGAGACGCTGGGCGACCGGTACGCGGTGACGACCGGGGGCGGGAAACGCCATGTCGCACCTGTGGTTGCCGTGGCTACGCCTCCGTCCGCGGCGACCTCGCTACTGCGCGGCGTTGCTCCGGGTCTCGCCGCGCAGATCGCGCGCGTAGGCGAGACAGTGGTCGAGACGTTGGGGTTTGCCGTCCGGACCGACAAGGTGAAACTGCCCGTCTCGAGTTTCATCGTGCCGCGCGACGACGTGTTCCATTCCATGGTGACGCGTGATTATGTTGCCGATCCTGCCTGGCGCGGCTTTGCCTTTCACTTCAAGCCCGGACACTCGCGCGATGAGAAAGTGCGTCGCGCGACCGACGTACTCCGCCTTGCACCCGCCGACCTCGAGTCGGTGGTCGAGCAGCGCAGGATCCTGCCCTCGCCAGTGCTCGGCCATGGCGATGTGGTTGCCGAGATCGACCGACTCTGCGCGGGTGGGCGCCTGTGCGTGACCGGCAACTGGTTCGCCGGGCTCTCCATCGAGGACTGCGTGGAGCGTTCGCGGCAGGAGTGGGAGCGGGTCAGCAGCGGTCTGACGGGTCAAAGTACGAAGCCCCCGACCGGCCGTCCAGGAGCGAGCAGAGCCACGTCCTGGTCAGGGACCTGAAGTTCCGACTGGACCCGGACCAGTGGGACGACATAGGCTCGCTATTAGCCATGCCGCAGCCTGCCACCCTTGATCTCCGCCATACCGACGACGGTTTCCTGCAGGTCCGTCTGGCTGGCGACTGGCTGTTGGCGGGCGCGCTGCCGTCCACCCGGGACGCGCTGGACTGCATCGGCAGCGAGCCACGCAGGCGCCTGGTATTCGACACGGCTGAACTGGGTCACTGGGACACGGCCCTGCTGACGACGCTCGTCGCGATCTGCCGGGCGGCGGAACGCGCAGGCATTTCCGTTTCCGATGAACACCTGCCCGAAGGCGCCCGGCGGCTAATGCGTCTGGCCGCCACCGTCAAGGAACCCGAGGGTGCGCGGCGCCATGAGGTGCACCGGGGAGTGGTCGAGCAGGTAGGGCAGGCCTCACTGGGCATCTGGGCAGCGCTGCTGGATCTCGTGCGCTTCATCGGCGTGTGTGCCCAGTCCGTCTCACGGCTGGTGCGCGGCCGCGCCACCTACCAGCGGTCGGACTTTTTCGTGGCGATCCAGGAAGCGGGCGTCGAGTCACTGCCGATCGTCAGCCTCATCAGCTTCCTCATCGGCATGATCTTCGCCTTTGTAGGCGCGCGCCAACTCGAGCCGTTCGGTGCGGGCATCTACGTGGCGGACCTCGTGGCTGTCGCGATGGTCCGGGAGATGGCGCCGATCATGACGGCCATTATCATGGCCGGGCGCATCGGCGCGGCCTACGCCGCGAGCCTCGGCACCATGAAGGTGAATGAGGAGATCGACGCCTTGTCCAGCATGGGCGTGAACCCGATCGACTTCCTGGTGCTGCCCCGCCTTGTGGCGCTCGTGGTCATGATGCCGTTGCTGACGCTCTACGGCAGCCTGCTGGGCATTCTTGGTGGCGCCGTGGTCAGCCTCATCATGCTGGACGTCAGCCTCGTGCAGTACGTCGCGCAAACCTCGGATTCCATGGGCCTCGGCAGCCTGCTGGGTGGGTTGTTCAAGGCCTTTGTGTACGGCAGCCTGGTGGCTATGGCCGGTTGCCAGCAGGGCATGGCCTGTGGCAGCAGCGCCATGGCGGTGGGTCAGGCCACGACCCGGGCGGTGGTCATGGGAATCGTCCTCGTCGTTGTTAGCGCCTCTTTGCTGACCATCATCTACATCAACCTGGATATCTGAAGTGGCAGACGACGTGCACATTGCGGTCAGTCACCTGACCATGGCCTACGATGATTTTGTGATCCAGCGCGATCTTGACTTCACCGTCCGCCGGGGCGAGGTCTTCATTATCATGGGTGGTAGCGGGTGCGGGAAGACCACCTTGCTGAAGCACATGATCGGCCTGAAGGCGCCGGCCGAGGGGGACGTGCTCTACGATGGCAAGAGCTTCTGGAAGGTGGATGAAGGGGAACGAGACCAGGTCAAGCGCCGCTTCGGCGTGCTGTTCCAGGCCGGGGCCCTGTGGAGCTCCATGACGCTGGCGGAGAATGTCGCGCTGCCGCTGCGGCTTTACACCCCGCTCGGCGAGTTGGAGATCCGGGACATCGCTGCCTACAAGCTGGCGCTAGTGGGCCTTGCGGGCTTCGAGGACTACACGCCCAGCGAGATTTCCGGTGGCATGAAGAAGCGCGCGGGACTCGCGCGCGCCATGGCCCTCGATCCGGAAATCCTCTATTTCGACGAGCCGTCGGCAGGGCTCGACCCGCTTAGTGCGCGGCTGCTGGACGAACTGATCCTGGAGCTGCGCGATACCCTGGGTACGACGCTGGTGGTGGTAAGCCACGAGCTGGCCAGCATCTTCGCCATCGGTGACACAGCAGTGTTCCTCGACACAGACGCCAAGACCCAGCTGGCGGTCGGGAATCCCCGCGAACTTCGCAATGCCAGCCCGGATCCCCGCGTGCGGCGTTTCCTGACTCGCGGCGAGACCGATGGGAAAGCACCCTCGGCCGGGGTAAATTGAGCCGATGAGAGGGAAGTCATGAGCCGCAAGGCCAGCCCCACCCTGATCGGCGCCTTCGTCCTGGCGGCGATCGCCCTGCTGGTGGCCGGCGTGCTGATTTTCGGCGGGCAGGAGCTGTTCCGCGACACGCAGCGCTTTGTCACCTACTTCGACGGGTCGGTCCAGGGCCTGCGCATCGGTTCGAATGTGTTGTTTCGCGGTGTCCGTGTGGGCTATGTCACCGACATCCAGGTTACGACCGACGAGAGCATGCTCAAGTACAAGATCCCCGTGACCTTCGAGATCCTTCCGGACGCCATGACCGTGATGACCGACGGGCAGGTATTTCCCCTGTCGGCAACTGCCTCCCGCCTCGATGAGATGATCAAGGCCGGTTTGCGCACGCAACTGGACGTGGAGAGTTTCGTCACAGGCCAGCTTGTGGTGAACCTGGACATGCACCCGGAAACGGAGGCGGTGTTCCGCGGCCAGAATTCGCAGCTGGCAGAAATTCCCAGTATCCCCAGCGGTATCCAGCAGGTCCTGCAGCGGATCCAGGACTTCGTGGCCAACGTCCAGCAGAACGTGCCTGTGGACAAGGTGGTGGAAACTCTCCTGAGCGCGCTCGGCGGCTTCAATGAGCTCGTCAACTCGCCCGATCTGCGGGCGAGCCTCGCGGGAGCCAACCAGCTGATCAACTCCCGGGACACCCAGGCGCTGCCCGCCAGGCTGCGGGCCGCAATCGTCGACCTGCATGCCACCACCCGGGATGCCCGCGCCCTGATCGGCAACGTGGACCGGCGGCTCGACCCGGCCCTGGAGCGGGCGCTGCCGTTGATGGAACAACTGGAGGGCACCCTGAAGGAAGGCGAGGTGGTGTTATCCCTTGCACGGGGCCAACTGGAGAGCAACCCCGAGACGGCGGCCCAGCTTGCCGATGCGCTGCGCGAACTCGAGCGCTCGGCCCGGGCGATCCGTGTGCTGGTCGACACGCTCGAGCGCAAGCCCGAGGCGCTGATCCGTGGCAAGTCAAAGCCCTGAATATTTGTCGGGCAAACGATCGGGGGAACTGACCTGATGAACATCATAACTGCGTGCAGGCCGAAGCCGCCCTTGCTGATTGCGTTTGTTATATTTTTGTCTGCGTGCGCCTCTTCGCCGACTCCGCGCTACTTTCGCCTTGCCGTGCCCACCGAGGTGGCGGTGACACCGGACCAGGGTGCAAACGGTCGTGCGGTAATTGTTGGGCCGTTCCAGCTGGCGGAATATCTTGACCGGCCGCAAATTGTTTCGCGCGACGGGGCCAATGGCATTATCGTGGCGGACTACGAGCGCTGGGCCGAGCCGCTCGACGCCAGTTTCCAGGCCGTAGTCACGGCCAACGTCGGCCGGCTCCTTGGCTCGGACCGGGTGCTGGAGTTTCCGGCGACCACCATCCTGAAAGCTGATCGTCGGGTTACGGGCCGCATCTCCCGGCTCGATGTGGATGCTGGCGGCCTCGCGGTGCTGGTGGTGCAGTGGGGCGTCCTCGACGGCGCCGGCGAAGTTGCCCGGCCCGGGAGCGTGTCGCGCTACGAGGCCCGGGCGACAGACGAGGGTGTCGCCGCGCGGGTGGCGGCACTGAATGCGACGGTCATGGAGTTCAGCGCGGACCTGGCGGCGGCCCTAAGGTAGCTGCCAGGATGGCTACCAGGGGAGGGTAGTTCGCGCGGGCCATCAGGCAGTGAACTGGCGGATCACCGCGAATGCCAGCAGGGCCAGGCCAAGGAGTACCGCGAAGAAAACCAGCGAGCGGTATTCAAGCGTCTGGCGTCCTGCCGATTCAATGCGCCGCAGCGTCCAGTCTGCTCCGAGATACAGCAGTATGGCGACCAGCGAAAAGGACACGATTTCCATTCACGACTCCCATGCGATAACTGCCACGACTCGCGCCGTGCCCCTGGACAGACTATCGGGACCCCACCATTCCTGTCATCCGTGATGCGAGCGACTCATGCAGCCCAATCCCCGTCTAGCCCAGGCTAAACGCTGTGGTATAGGGTATGCATGACGCCGCTGGTCACACTGAAGGTGCACGAGGCCCTGTGTGCGGCGGCGCGCGCCGGCGCGCCCACCGTCGAGTGTTCTCTCGACCTGGAGCGATCGACCACGACCGTCGCCGTGGATGATTTCGGCTGGCATTACGCCGGTCAGCGGTTTCCGTGGCTTTCAACCTGCAAGGAGAGGACGATTTACCACTGGGAGAACGCGGCCTTCCAGCCGGTGTCACGCTACACGACGGCGCTGATCAAGCTGGTGCCGACGCAGTGGGGCCCGCCGACTTTCGAAATAGATGGCATCAAGATGTTACCGACGGCCAGGGTTTCGCCCTGGGAGGATGCCGGTCGCAAGGTCAGCCTGATTCAACCGCGCGGCAAGGTGATTCTGGACACCTGCGGGGGCCTGGGCTATTTCGCCGACTGGTGCCTGCGTGGTCGGGCCTCCCGGGTGCTGTCCTTCGAAAAGAACCCCGATGTCATCTGGCTGCGCAGTCTCAATCCCTGGTCGCCGGAAGTCAGTGGTCGCGCTGGCAACGTGGCCGGCGGCCAGCCGGGCAGTGGACTGACGTTGACCGAGGGTGACATCAGCGAGCACATCACGCTGCTGCCCGCCGAGTCTGTCGATGCGTGCCTTCACGACCCGCCACGCTTTGGTATCGCCGGGGAACTCTATTCCCAGGACTTCTATGACCAACTGGGCCGGGTGCTCAAACGCAGGGGCAGGCTGTTTCACTATACGGGCACGCCGAATAAGCTCACCAGCAGCCGCGATGTACCCGGCGAAGTGGTGAAGCGCTTGCGCATGGCCGGGTTCGTCACGGAACTGAATGGCGATGGTGTCCTCGCAACCCGAGGTGGTTGGTAGCGGGCGCTGGACGTCAATGGTCGTACAGCGTAACGTCCGGGGTGCATGAGGCGCTGGTTCAACAGAGTGGTGCTTGCCCGCCGCTGGGCAACGTTTCTCGTCATGGGCGTCGCGTTCTTCTGTTTCGGTATCGGTTCGCTGAACCTGTTCTTACTGCTCAAGGGCACCGTCGACCTGCTGGGCGAGTTTGGCTTGCAGGCTGTAATGGACGGTGGACTTCAGCAACTCCTCGAGTTGCTCGCGTCCGGTTACGCGAGCATGGCGGGCTATGTCGTGTTCAAGGCCTGCGAGTTCAGCCTGGTGCGGCACATTGTCGAGCCTGCGCGAGACTGAGCCATGGTTGTATCGCTGGCGGAACCCGGCAGCAGGGAGAGGAGGTGCCTGATATGAGTGCAATCCGCGTCCTCGTGGCCAACAAGACGCAGGCGGAGCTGTTTGACCTGCCCACTCGCCGGAGTGCGCTGAAGCCGGTGCGCAGCTTCGTCAATCCGGCGGGCACGAAGCGGGAGAGTGCGCTCGGCACCAGCCGGCCGGGCCGTGTGATGAACCGGTCGGGGGGAGTTCGCCAGACCTACCAGTCGAAGCACACCCTCAAGGAACTGGCAGAGCAAGAACTTGTACGGCAGGTTGCCGCTGCGCTGGCGGCCTACCTGAAACGTGGCAGCGGGGCGCGCATGGTGCTGGTTGCGGCACCGCACACGCTGGGGATTTATCGTCGGCACCTGCCGGCCGCAGTGCGCAAGCGCGTGATCCTGGAAATTCAGCGTGACCTCAACAAGCTGCCGGTCGCCACCCTCCACAAGCGCGTGCTGACAGCGCTTCAGGAATTGCCCCCTTCCGTAACTGCCAGTTGGGGTAAACGGCCCCGAAGCACTTCAGCGTGACGACCGTCAATCCGGGGTCGCCCTTAATGTGGCGCGGAAATCTGTTGCGCGCCAGGCGCAGGCCGTGAGCAGGTAGTACCCGGCCATCAGTGCCGCAAACAGCCACTCGATGACGTTCTCGGCGCGATCCTTGTCCGGGACGAAATTGCCAACGGGAATGCTCGCCAGGCCGAGCGCCAGCAGCAGCCCGACTGTCACCAGTTTGTTGCGGATAATCCACCGAGGCACCGTGCTGCGCAGGGTTCCCGGCAGGCGCAACAGTTCGCGAGTGAGAAGGATCTGCGCGAGTACGCCGAAAGACAGGTGGACGTTGACGCCGTAGCGGCGCATCAGGTTGTAGAAATCGCCTTTTGAGCCCAGGTAGACGGTATAGAGCACCAGGAACGCCGCCGAGATCACGCCGAGCGCCACCATTGCACGCACCGCCGAGGAGTCATTGGCGCCGAGGGACAGCAACCACCGCCGGCACAGCACCCAGTAAGCGGCCATGAGTACGGCGGCCGGAATCATTCCGCCCTTGAAGAGAAAGTACGCGGTTCCATGACGGCCGGCAGCGCTGATCGACGTGCAGCCACTGAGGTAGGGCACGCAACCCGGAATATGGCCGCCCTGCACCGAGATCACATAGCAGGCTTGGACGACCACCAGTGGCAGCAGTCCGGCTGCCAGGGCTATGCCCCACAGGCGGAGGTCTTCGCTCATCAGCGATTTGTGGCGGGCGTTGAAACCGGCAGCATGAACTCACCCTGCGACTCGAACCGCAAGGAGCGTAACGACCCGCGGCCCAGCTTGCCGCGCATCTGGTAGCGAATCCTGTCGACGGGCTTGCCATCGAGAACGCCCATGAACTGCCCCGCCATGCGCAACATCGAGACCGTGACAGGGACGCTGATGACGGATTCGCCGAACGCTGCCACCGTGCCGCTTTCCTTGCTCACGCCCGTGGCAAAGGTCTTGTCCTGCACCTCGAGGTTGACGTAGGCGCCGCTGTACTCAATCGGCGTATCGTTCGGGTTCTGGACCCGCAAGCGGAGCATCATGCGCAGTTCGAATCCTTCGCCCGGCAACGGCTCGACTCCTGCCACCGTGACCTGAAGAGGGTCCGTCGGCTGCAGGAGGGCGCAACCGCCCAGTACCAGCGAGGTCAGCGTCAGCAGGGCAATGTGGCGAATCATGGTTAAAATTCCCTTGATAAACGGGTGCGATCAGTTGCAGTCTGCGGGAAGGTGCCGCGCCTTGCCAAGGAGCACAATAATGCGAAGCTATCTCCCGGTTCTTGCCACCCTGGTCGTGTTCAGCTGCAGCGCCGTGGCGGCCGACCGTCCGAACCTCCTTCTGATCCTCACCGACAATGAGAGCCCGTCGCTGCTCGGTGCGTACGGCAACCGGGAGATCCGCACGCCGCACATCGACCAATTGGCCGCCGAGGGAATGCTGTTTACCCGCGCGTTTGCCACCAGCGGCGTGTGCTCACCGGCTCGCGCCACCTTGCTGACGGGGCTGATTCCCTCCCGCACGGGGGTCCACAACGGCTTGCCGGCGCGCTTCGCGGTGCCGGACTACTCTGCCATCGAGGAATTCCGCAATTTACCGCAGACGCTGGCCGACGCGGGCTACGTGACGGCGCTGGTGGGCAAGCACCACCTGGGCGCGCACGAGAAGCCGCAACTCGGTTTCAGTTTCTGGGCCACCTTCAGCGGTGGGCATACCGAAAGCTTCGTGGACCAGGTCGTCGTGGACAACGGGCGCAGCTTCAACGTTTCGGAACTCAAGGAACACGTGACGGATTTCTGGACCCGCCGCGCCGTCGATTTCATCGGGACGCAGAAAAAGGAGAAGCCGTTCTTCCTGATGCTTTCGTACAATGGGCCGTACGTGCTGCCGCCGACGGTGCTCGATCCACCGGACACGCGCCATGCCGCGTGGTATGAGGCGCACCCGCCGCGGCCGGTCGGCGAGCCCGCGCACCCGTACCTCGAAACCTTCGCGCGCGCATTTCCGGACAATATTCCCCTGCGTGGGGGCAATGTGGGGAAAGCAGCCATCAGGGCCCTTGACGATCCGCGCGCGATGATCAACGTGGCCTCGGAAGTTTCGATGGTCGACGACGGGGTAGGGCGCGTGCTCGCCGCTCTGGACGCGGCGGGCCTGGCGCGCGACACGCTGGTGGTTTTTCTCTCCGACCAGGGTTCTGCCTGGGGCCAGCACGGCCTGTGGGGCAACAGCTCCTGGGGCACTCCATACCCGGCCTTCAATGCCAACATGCAGATCCCCCTGATCATCCGGCACCCGGGGCGAATCGCCGCTGGCAAGCGGTCGGATCACACGGTGAATGAGTACGACCTGCTGCCGACCTTGCTCGACTACCTGGGGCTCGCGGACCGGGCGGTCGCCAACACGCCGGGCCGCAGTCACGCGGCGCTGCTTCGGGGCGGCACGGCGGAGCCAGAGCAACCGGTGTTCTTCGAGTACATCACCACTCGGGCGATCCAGACGCGGCAATGGAAATACATCAAGCGTTTCCTGGCCGAGCCCAATGAACTCTATGACCTTGCCAGCGACCCGGGCGAGACCCATAACCTGGTGGCAGACCCCGCCCGCAGTGCCGTGGTGACTGATCTGGACCGGCAGCTCACCGTGTTTTTCGAACGCTACGCGGACCCGCAGTGGGACGTATGGCGCGGTGGCACCGCGAAGGCCACGCTGGTTTACGGTAACCGCAACAAGCGCTTTGCTGAGCACTTCCCGGACTGGACGCCGCCCGTTACGCGCAAAGGTGTGGCGTTTCGCGACAGCGGACCGCCAGAACTCTGAATACAGAAGTACGCCATGGGCGACGGAAAAATTTGCAAGCTTTTAGGAGAATCGAAATGCGTAGCACTCATTATCGATTGAGTACTTGCCGCAAAGCCGGCGTGACGCTGGTCGTGGCCATGCTCGCAGGTAGCGCCGGGGCGCTTGCCGCGGAGAAGGCCGCTGGTGCCGACGATCATTCCGCACACCAGGGACAGGCCGCCCACGAGATGAGTGCCAACGATCTGGCAATCCTGAGGCAGAAGATCCCGCTATATCGCCAATATACGGATGCACAGATCAACGAGGGCATGGCCCGGATGGTGGATCTCGAGGTCTACTTGAGCCCGGCCGGTGTGCGTAACGAAGTCGGGGTGCTGGCTTTGGGCCACGGTTACAAGGAGCCGGGCAACACCTTCTTTGTCGGCGCGTTCAAGCCCGTCGCTGGCAAGTACCCGACCGCGGCAGGGCTCGGTATGGCGATGATGAGCTCCGGGCACATACAGGCCGCGGTGGATCAACTTGAGAAGTCCGGCGCAAAGACCATCGTGGCACTGCCCACGGAAGTCGGTGACGACACCTCGCTGATACGTCAGTGGAGCTACATATTCGGTCTGTCGGACGAGTCGGCTTATCTGGATGTTCCGCGTGTGAAGTCGACCGCGAAGATCCTGATGGCCCGAACGCCGACGACGAGCCCGATCATCGGTGAAATCCTGGCGGACTATGCGAAGAGCGCTATCCGCGATGCGAAGAACGAGGTCGCCATGCTGGTGGTGCATGGTCCGCAGGAGGCGGAGGACAACCTCAAG
>JAQBGF010000186.1:0-4633 GCA_032122615.1 Gammaproteobacteria bacterium
GAACCATCGCCACCGCCTCATCCTGGGATATCCCGTTTCGTACCAGCGCTTCCTGCGCCAGGGCATCCGGCGTCTGGACGGCCATGGCCGCAAGAAATGCCAGACAGGCAACGGCAGCGCGGCGACGGAACACGGATAACACGGGAATCATTGTCGAGGGTCCGCAGCGCTGTGGCAATGGCAGACCGAACTATCGGCCAGAGGGACTGAACCCGCCCTGAAGTTGTAGCACGAGCGCCCGCGGGTTCAGACCTGCTGCCGGATGGACCGAAGACTGGCTGGCAAACCCCAATGCCATACGGCATCCTTCCACGCATGCAAACCCTCAAACGGCTCTTCGACAACAATCGTGCCTGGGCCGAGCGGATCCACCAGCAGGATCCTGACTTCTTCTCCAAGCTCGCAGCCCAGCAGGGACCCGAGTACCTGTGGATTGGCTGCTCCGACAGTCGCGTGCCCGCCAACCAGATTGTCGGCCTGCTGCCGGGCGAGGTGTTCGTGCACCGGAACGTCGCCAATGTGGTGGTGCACGCCGATCTCAACTGCCTGTCGGTGCTGCAGTTTGCCGTGGACGTCCTTAAGATCCGGCACGTTATCGTCTGCGGCCATTACGGCTGCGGTGGTGTCCGGGCCGCCTACCAGGACGACCGGATGGGCCTGGTGGACAACTGGCTGCGCCACGTACAAGACGTCGCGCAAAAGCACCGGACAGTGCTCGATGCCGTGGCGTCACTGCCCGACCGGCTAGATCGCCTGTGCGAGCTGAATGTTGCGGAACAGGTGATCAATGTTTGTCAGACCACCGTGCTGCAGGATGCCTGGATGCGCGGCCAGGAAGTGACCGTCCACGGCTGGGTCTATGGCCTGACCGACGGCTTGCTCCGGGACCTGGCCGTGGGCGCATCCAATGCCATCGAATTTAAGCAACGTTACCGGGGCGCATAAAACATTTACTTAAGACCCTGATTCACTGTAGATTAGCCGCAAGGTTAGCGGGCCCAACGGATCGGGCATCGCGGCAGAGCTATAGGCGCTCGACGAGGTCTCTCCAAGAAGGACCGAGGGCAAACGGTTGCTTATCAAGGAGGAGATCATGACCCGATTCCTGTCCCGACTATCCATCGCGCTGTTGGCCCCGGTGGCCCTTGGCGTTTCCCTGGCCACGCCTGCGGCGGCCGACGATCTGGCCCGGCGGGCCCAGGCGGCTACCGAGGTGCTGCAGGATCTGCAGCGCATTCCGGAACAGGCCATCCCGGCCAACCTGCTGAACAGCGCGTATGCGGTTGCGGTGATACCGAACGTCATCAAGGGCGGCTTCATGCTCAGCGGCAGCTACGGCAAGGGCGTGTTGCTGGTCCGGCAACCTGACGGCGCCTGGAGCAACCCCGCCTTCATCAAAATTGGCAATGTCGGCTTCGGCTGGCAGGCCGGGGTGCAGGGCGCGGACCTGATCCTGGTCTTCAAGAACCGGCGGAGCATCGACAATATCTCCAGCGGCCAGTTCACGGTGGGCACCAGCGCCTCCGCGTCTGCCGGCCCGGTGGGCCGAACGGCGCAGGCCATGACCGACGGTGAATTCAAGTCGGAGATCTACACCTACTCTCGCAGCCGCGGCCTGTTTGCCGGCGTCTCGGTGGAAGGTGGCGCCATCACGATCGACAAACTCGCCAACGCCCGATGGTACGGCAACACGACCGACGGTTCTGCCGCCCGCATCTTCAGTGATGCGAGCCTGACAGCGCCGGCAGGCGCGCAGCCGCTGCTGGACGCGCTGACCCGCATGGCGCCACGACTGGACTGGAAGGAATACTCGCTGGCTAACCAGCCATCGACAACGCCAACTCAGCCAGCCCAGCCTGAAAGCAAGACCTACGCGATCGAGGACGGTGTACAGGCCGCCCCCGAAACCGTGTTCTAGGCTGAAACAGCCCGTAGGAGCGCCCGTAGGAGCGCCTTCAGGCGCGACCCTGTGTCGTGTCGCGCCTGAAGGCGCTCCTACGGGCGCTCCTACGGGCGCTCCTTCGGGCGCTCTTGCGGGTACTCCTGCGATTCACCTAAAGCGATGATGGACTTAAGTAACCGACACAACCTCCGCGGCCCGCCGCTCGACCCGGGTAACCTGCGGTTTGGCATCCGCGTGACGATGCTGGCGAGCGATCCCATGCGGGGCCTGCTCGGCAACGAGTGGCACAAGGAACACTGGTTCGCCTCGTCCACGGAACGTGACGAGGCCCTGCTCGAAATGGGCAAGCGCCATGCCTACAGCCGGATCGGTGACGCTCCCAGCATCCGGCTCGAGCCTCTCGATCGTTAGGAGGATCGCTCCTCCTGTGCACACCCCCACGCGTCACGTGCTATTGGCGCTGACGGCCCTATGGGCCACCGCTCCCCTGCCCGCCGCCGCGCAAAGCCTGCCGACCGAGATCGTCGTAACCGCCACGCGCTACCCCGCGCCGTCCATGGATCTGGCCGCCAACACGGCGCGCGTCGGAGCCAACCGCATTGCTTTGCTGAACGCCAGCCACATCCATGAACTCGGGACGCAAGTACCGGGGACCTGGATATCCCGCGGCAGCGGCCAGGAGCATCTCACCGCCATCCGCTCACCCGTGCTCACCGGGCCGGGTTCCTGCGGCAGTTTTCTGATTCTTGAAGACGGCGTGGCCATCCGGCCGACCGGCTTTTGCAACGTTAACGACCTGTTCGAATTGCCATCGGAACAGGCCGACGCCATTGAGGTGATCCGCGGGCCAGGGTCGGCGCTGTACGGCTCCAACGCCGTGCACGGCACGATCAATGTGCTGCTGCCGGAGCCCGGCGACCGTGACCTTGAGTTGAGTGGCGAGACAGGCCCCGATCGTTTCGTCCGCGGCAAGCTGCTGGTGAACTCGCCGGGAAACGCCGACCACACCGGCCTGGTGGGTGGCCTGCTCGTCGATCACGACGGCGGCTTTCGCGACGATTCTGGCTACCGCCAGGCCAAGGGCTTTGTGAAGCACGCCAGCGCTCTCGCTGCGGGCCGGCTCGACCTCGGCATCAGCGCCAGCGTGCTCGACCAGGACACGGCCGGCTTCATCCTCGGCGAGGACGCCTACAAGAACGAGGCCCTCCGGCGTAGCAATCCCAACGAAGGTTCCTACCGGGATGCCAACAGCCAGCGCCTGCACGTGCGCTGGCAACCGGCAGCCAACACGGCCGACAACGGTTGGGACATTCACGGGTTCCTGCGCCGCTCCAACATGGAGTTTCTCCAGCACTTCCTGCCGGGTGAGCCCGTGGAGAAGAATGGCCAGGCCAGCGGCGGGCTGACCGTGCTGCGCCACGCGATGCTCGGCTCCGCTCGCGTCACGGCTGGCCTCGATCTCGAAATCGCCAACGGCTGGCTCGAAGAATTCCAGGCCAATCCGGAAACCGGCACCCCCCCACGCCCCACCGGCCAGCATTACGACTACGACGCCTGGCAGTGGCTGGCCTCGCCGTACGCGCAGGCAGAACTGCCGCTGACGCCACGAATCACCCTCGTGGGCGGCCTGCGCCTCGAGTGGCTGCGCTACGACTACGACAACCGGATGCTAGACGGCAACGACCGGGATGACGGGGCCCCGTGCACCCCGGCGTGCCTGTTCATCCGGCCGGCAGATCGCAGCGACAGCTTCAGCAACCTGGCGCCAAATATCGGTTTGCTGTACAGACCCGGCGACCATAGCGCCCTGTACGCCACGCTGACCCGCGGCTTCCGCGCACCGCAGGCGGCCGAGCTTTATCGCCTGCAGGCGGTTCAGGACATGGCGGACCTGAACTCCGAAGCCATCGACAGCCTCGAGATCGGCTGGCGCTGGCAATCGCCACACCTGCAGATCGCCACAGCGGCGTTCGCCATGCGCAAGGACGATTACGTCCTGCAGGATTCAAACCGCTTCAATGTCAGCAACGGCGAAAGCGCGCACGTGGGCGTCGAAGTTGGCATTGAGGCGCGCACCGAGTCGGGGTTCTACGGTTCGCTGGCTGCGACCTGGGCGAAGCAGACCTACGAGTTCAACCAGACGGTCACCGGCGGCGATACCATCACCGACGGCCACGATATCGACACGGCGCCTCGCACGCTCGGCAGCCTCCGCGTCGGCTGGGAACGTGACCCGTGGCTCGCCGAAGCCGAGTGGGTGCACCAGGGGCGGTACTACCTCACCGCGCAGGAAGCGGAGGACTACCCGGGGCACGACCTTTTGAACCTGCGCGCCGCGTGGTCGTTTTCACGAGCATGGACAGCCACAGTTCGGGTAAACAACGTGACGGACACGCTGTACGCGGATCGGGCGGACTTCGCCTTTGGGAACTACCGGTACTTCCCCGGGCGTGACCGCGAGGCCTTTGTCGAGTTGGCCTGGCGCTCGCCGTAACCGTGGCTGTAGGAGCGGCTTCAGCCGCCACCGGAAACCCACTCTGTCGCAGCGGGCCGTGGCGGGACAGGTCTTGGCCGCCTGTCGGGAAGACCCGCTGAGGGCTGGCCAAGGCCTGTCCCGCCACGGCCCGCTGCGACAGAGTGGGTTTCCGGTCGCGGCTGAAGCCGCTCCTACAGCCACGGTTACGGCGAGCGCCAGGCCAGCTCGACAAAGGCCTCGCGGTCGCGCCCCGG
>JAQBGF010000187.1:0-9364 GCA_032122615.1 Gammaproteobacteria bacterium
GCGGAGGCCTTCACACACGCCCTTGCACCCGGACTGGTTGTCGATCCACACCACCTCGTAGCCCACCCGGTCGAGAATCTGCAGCAGCGACTGCTCGTGTTCGATGCGTTTCTCGTCGTAATCGCGGCGACCGACTGGTGCAAACATGCAGGGCAGGGAGACTTCGGTGCTGGTGCCGCAGGCCTGCACCCGGGGATAGACCACGACGTCCAGTTGGCGGAGTTCGGGGGTGGTTTCGCGGGCATAGCCGCTCAAGCCGAAGTTGGCGGAGCGCACCGTCTCGCCGATCGCCAGCACCAGCAGTGTTGGCTTGCGATTGCCGCCTGCCGCGATCACCCGGTGCGCGTCCAGGGCGATGGGCCGGCGAGGGCCGGGCGGGTTGGCAACGGCGGCGCGGCCGATCTTGTACAGCGCGGCGAGGTAGTTGGTGGGCGTCACCAGGAATCGGGCATCACGATGAGTGCGGATCAGTGACGATGCGTCTCTGAATTGCACCAGCAGGGCGAGCACGGCAACGGTAAGCGCCACACTTACTGTGCCTGCCCGGATCAATATCGACCGGGACAGTGGCCGGACCGCGACGCGGCTAAAGGCCAGCAGGGCGATTGGCAGCGCGGCGTACAGGAGCAGGTGCGGAATCAGGCTGACCGTCAGCAGTTCACCTGCCTCGGCAGGATCGGTGTTCAGGATGTTCCTCAGCATGTCCTTGTTGATAAAGACCGTGTACCGGTCCATGTAGAAGCTGGCGAGTGCGGTGCACAGGAACAGGACGGCGAGTACGGGCCTGACCGTGCGACGGGTGAGCAGCAGGGCCAGGCCCGCGAACTGCAGAGCGACGACTAAGAGGAACAGGGCAACAAACAGGGCCAGCGTGCGCGGTGCGCTGAAGTCGGCGGCGCCGAAGAGCAGTTTCCAGAGCGAGTTGTTGTAGACCGCCGCGAAAGCCAGCGAGGCCAGCAGGATCAGCGCCTCGACGCTGAACGCCGGACGCCACCGTGCGCCAGTCGGGTTGTTCCCATCCACGGGGGTTGGACGGCCACCCGGCCGGGAATCAATCGGCGGGGTTTGTTACTCGCCCGGCGCTGGCCTGGACATCCGCCCGGACCCTCAGAATTTCCAGAGAATGCCGAGGTTTGGGACGAAACGGGGCCAGTAATCGAAATCCTGGTCCAGCCGGAGCGTGCCGGTTCCCGTGTCCCGCACGGTGTACTCCACGCAGCAGGGATTCTTCAGGCCGAGCATGTTGATCAGCTCGATGAAAGTCAGCAGCTCGGTGTCACCAATCTCAAAGGTGTAGCCCGCCCGCAGATCCAGCGAGCGGAAATCGTCCAGGCGTGCCGAGTTGCGCGCGCCGATGACCACCTCCGGGTCCTCGCCCGGGTCCATTGCAGGGACCAGCGTGGCCGGCGTGGTCGGCCAGCCGGTGTGCCAGGTGCCGGCCAGCGCCACGTCCCACGGGCCCCGCGTCCAGCTGACACCGCCGTTGAAGGTGTGGCGCTGGTCCCAGGTGCGCGCCACGGTGGCGCCGTCCAGAGTTTCGTCGGCATCGGACCACGTGTAGCTGAGCCACCAGCCCCAGGGCCGCGCGGAACGATCGTGGACCAGGAATTCGATGCCGCGGATGGCGCCTGCCGATGGCGCCACGCCGACCCTGTCCGTTTCGAGCTCCGGCAGGACCACCAGCGGGTCGAACAGATTCTCGAAGCGCGGCTTCAGTTCTTCGTAGTCCTTGTAATAGGCCTCGACGCGGGCCGAAATTTGCTCCGTGAACGCGTGTTCGACACTCAGGATGAAGTGGTCGGCCCGCTGTGCGGGCAGGAAAGTATTAACGCCGTCTTCAACCTGCACCTCGTTGATCCCCTGGGCCTGGTAGAAGCGCCCCCAGCTGGCACGGAACTGGGTCTCCGCCGAATAGTCGTAGAGGAGGTTTGCCCGCGGACTCAGCTGCGTGCCGCCGTCGACCCGGTCGTAGGTCTGGTTGTCCCAGCGCAGGCCGAGCTCGCCGGTCAGGTCGTCGGTGAGGCGCCAGCGCGCGGCCACGAAGGCGCCGGTCTCCGACCCCTGCGGCTTTAATCTCGCGCGGCGCACGATGTCCAGCGCTGCGCTGTTTGGATACGGGTAGCCCGCTGTCGTTTGTAAGGCGCTGTCGTAGTCGTAACGGGCGCTCCGCCAGGACGCGTCGACTCCGGCCCGCCACCGGAAATCGTCGTCACCCTGCTCCAGTTCCAGCTTCACAAGGGCGCTGCTCGAGTCGCGGCTGTCTTCGACGAAGCCGGTGCGGTTGCCGGGGTCGCTGACCGTGCCGGCGCGATCGTTGTCGATACTGGTCCAGGCCAGCAGGGCGCGGCCCGCCAGTTCGTCTGACCAGCGGTGCTCGGCCGTGGTCCAGACATAGACGCTGCGGTCGGTCGTTTTCGCGAACTCCGTTTCGTCGGAGTCGTTGAGCTGGATCCGGTCCTCGGCGAACAGCGCGTGGGCGGCGAGGGTGGTGCTGTCGCCGAGGTCGTACTCGGCTTTGAGAAAGGAATCGATGTAGCGCGGTTCGCCGAGATCGCTGTCCGCCAGTTTGACAACCTCGGCAAGATTGCTGCGCCTCGCGGACGCTACCCAGCGTCCCCGGTCACCAGCGAAGCTGTCCGTGGCCAGCGCATTTAAGTGAAACAGTGACAGGCCAAGCTCGTAGTTGCCGTCCGGCGCCGCGTCCACGGACCGGGCCTCCACCACCGCGCTCATGCGCCCACCGTAATCCGCCGGAAAGCCGCCGGCGTAGACGTCGAGCGAGTCCACGATCTCCGCGTCGAGCACGCTGACCGGGCTGAAGAAGTTTTTCAGGTGAAAGGGTTCGGTCAGAGGCATGCCATCGAGCAGGATCTGCGTTTCGTTTTCCTCGCCACCGCGCATGTGCGCCAGCCCGGACAGGCCATTGCTGGCAGCCCCGGGCAGCCGGTGTACGGCTCGCAGGGGTTCGTCAGCCATCTTCGGCAGGCTCCGCAGTTCCGCCTGTGTGAAGAAGGTCCGTGGCTCGATCGCGTTGTGCGCGAGGTTGTACTGGCTCGCGGTTACGATCACCTCGTCGAGGGCGATTGACCGGCTGCGCCGGCTCGCGCCAGCGTCGGCGGTTGTGGCCGGCGGGACCTTGGTGGGTACGATCGCCCACGTGCCGGGACCGATGCTCCGGGTGACGAGTCCGTGTGGCTCGAGGATCTCGTCGATGAGGGCAGGGCCGTTCCGCGCCTCGGGCTCGCGAAGAACGCGCAGAGAGCCCGGGATGAGGCTGTCGTTGTAGATCAGGTTCAGGCCTGAACGCTGCAGTTCTTCCAGTACGGCGCGGACCGGCCGTCCGGCATAGGACACGTCCCCAAAGGCCGGTGTGCTGATGCCCGCGAGCAGCAAGACCAGAATGAGCAAGGATTTAGTGCGGAGGAGGGCATCAGACATGAACCCTAACGATAGCAGCAGTTGCGGTAGTCGGACCGCGGCGGCCAGGGTTGAACCGCCGCGGTCCCGGTTGCGCGGTAGGAAGATTGGGGGTTACCGCGCTGCTGCCTGGCGAATGGACGAGCGGATCGTAAGCCGGCCGTTGTCTTCCGTGTAGGCAAGGTTCGTGGTGGACATCACTGCCGCCAGGGCGTCGTCGGGGGACAACCCGGCAACCGAGCCGCGGAGAATGATTCCCTCGGCCGTCGCTTGGGCTTGTGGCGAGCCGAAGGCGAGCTCGCGGCCGGTTTCCCGGCAAACCCAGACCAGGAAATCCGACAACGGCCGGTCCTCGATGGCATAGGGCGGCGTGACGTCGGAGATCCAGTTCCAGTGTGGATCGCGCTTGTCAACGACCCTGCGCTCCACGGTGCCAGCGGGATTGATCAACAGCTGTTCACCGGCCTTCGCCGCCATCGGCCTGGCGTCGGCGGTGGTCAGTTCCACGAGGCCTTCGCGGACGCTGACCTGCATTTCGTCCCGCGTCACCCGCACCTCGTATTGGGTGCCGAGGTGGCGCGTGTTGCCGAAGGCGGAAGTGATCTGCACGCTGGAGGCGAGTACCGGCTGTGAGCCGGCATCGAGATACACCGCACCGCGCTCCACAGAGATGCGGTCGATGCCGGCCAGGGCGATCCGGGTGTCCGTGTCGAGGCGCAGGGTCACCCCGCGGCGCAGCTTGAGGGCGGCCTTGCCTTCGGGGCCAGTCACCAGTTCCTGGCCGACGGCCAGTGACTGGCCCGCCGTAACCGGCTGCCAGTTTCCGGCGCCGCCGGCTTCCACCGGCCCACCGAGGCGCGTGATCTTTGCGACCATTACCGGCGTTGCCGGTGGGCGCGACTGGATAACGCCGAGCGCCACAGCCGCAACCGCCAGGCTGGCGGCAAGCGCCATCGCCGGCCGTTGCCAGCCACGGCGTGCTCGCCCTGGTTCCGGTCTCCGGGCAGCCTCGGCGACAGCCATGCGCCACTCGGCGGCCACTGCCTGGCGGACGCGCTCGCGCACCTCCGGCGGTGGCTCGGCCTCGGGCGCCATCTCGCGAAGCAGCGCCTGCAAGGCGTCTTCTTCGCCGGGCCGCAATTCCTGATCTCTATCTGTCATCGTGAATTCCCCTTCTGCCTGCCTTGCTAGCGAAGGCTCAGCAGTACGTCTTGCGACGCTGCACCAAAGACTGCCTCAACCGAATCCCGGAAGGCGACTCGCGCCCGGGCCAGCAGCGACTGCGTCGCCGTCGTGCCTATACCCAGTTCCACGGCAATTTCATCCACCGACAGGCCTTCCACGTATTTCATCTCCAGCGCGTCACCGTAGCGAGGCGGCAGGCGGTCCAGCACGGTGCGGACCAGTTTCCGGACTTCCGCCTGGCTGTACTGCTGCGCCGGCTCCTCGATCTCCGGC
Organism: Gammaproteobacteria bacterium; assembly: GCA_032122615.1. GTDB lineage: Bacteria > Pseudomonadota > Gammaproteobacteria > Steroidobacterales > SHZI01. The sequence continues at coordinate 4,876 of JAQBGF010000187.1, forward strand.
CCGGCGATGGCCTCGACCGCGGCCCGCACGTCGGCGCTGTCGTCGATCAGCACCACCTTGCTGGCGTGCCGGCCTTCACGCCGGAGATGGTCGACAACCTCGTGGCGACAGATCTGGCAGACCCACGTGAACAGCGAGGCCTCGCCGCGGAAGTCCTTCAGCTTGCGCATGGCCTTCGTAAGCGCGGCCTGCACGACTTCGGCCGCAGCGTCCGCGTCACTGTTCAGTCGCGGCAGTGCAAAGCGATAAACCCTCGGAAAGTAATCGTTAAAGAATGCGGTGAAGGCGCGCTCGTCCCCCGCCAGCATCCTTTGAACCAGTTCCGTTGACTCGGTCACAGTGCGTTCCACGGCCCTTATATGGCGAGTTGGACGTAATGGCGGGGCAAATTCAATCGCGGCCCCCCGTAGAGCTTAACGGGAGGCGGTGCCGATTGATTTCGCGGGGCCATGACGTCCCACCCGGAAAGCAGCCACAGGTCAGACAGGATCCCGCCCCGCATGGATGTTCACGCGCCCCGGAAGCCCCGCTTCCAGATTCAGCCCATTGACGCGGCCGGCGCCCCCCGCGAGGTGGCCGAACGCTTCATTGCAGCAGCGTTCCTCAACAAGCACGGGGCCCAGCTCAGCGGGTTCCTGCCGGAACTCGTGGGCATGCAGTCGCCCGGCGGGGACCTGCGCGCCGTGGCCGGTTATCGCTCCGCCGCCACCGGCCCGCTCTTTCTGGAGCAGTACCTGCCGGGCACCGTGGAACAGAACCTCTCGGCACGGCTGGGTGCGGCCGTGCCCCGCAGTCATATTGTGGAGGTCGGCAATCTGGCCGGTGGCGGTTGTCGATACGTACGCCATCTCGTCAGCCAGTTGCCGCATTTCCTGCTCGACCGTGGGCACACCTGGGTGGTGTTCACGGCCACCAGCCTGGTCCGCGACATCTTAGGCAGCGTCGGTGCCAACCTGGTTGAACTCGCCGTGGCCGACGGCGGGCGAGTTGCCGGTGGCCCGGCTCGGTGGGGGCAGTATTACTGCCATGATCCCCGGGTGATGGCGGGCTACCTGCCCACCAGCACACTCCTGTCCGGCCACCATCGAAACCGCTGCTGACATGTCACGCTTCGTCCCGGTGGCGCCCAGCAACGCGCGCCCGGCGCTGACCGACGGCGCGCGCCGTATCGCCTACAGCGCACTGCCCGGCCTGCTCCAGGCCGAAGGCCGCTGGCTTGCCGACTCGGGCGCAAGACGCTTTGCCCTGCTGGCCGACAACGGTTGTGCGTGGGCGCTCACGGATCTGGCCTTGGCCGAGCTCGCGGTGACGGACCCCGGGCTGCTGAACGTGCCGTTGCCCGGGTACTTCACGCCGGGGCAGCTGGCGCACGTGGTGGATGACGCGGGTATAGACGCCGTCCTCACCGATCAGCCCGCGACGGTTTCAGGCCTGAATCTTGGCCTGAATCGCGGCTTCGCCCAGGCCGGCGTTTCCGCCCGGACCGGGCTTGCGCTGTGGCAGCGGACGGCACCGTCGGATACCAGGCCGGTGCCGGCCGGCACGGCAAAAATCACCTACACCTCGGGCAGCACCGCCGAGCCGAAGGGCGTTTGCCTGTCCGCGGCGCACCTCGAGAGTGTTGCCCGGGCACTGGCGAATGCCACGGCCGACCTGAACCTCACACGACATCTGTGCCTGTTGCCGCTGGCCACCCTGCTGGAGAACGTTGGCGGCATCTATGCGGCGCTCTTGTCCGGGGCCACCTGCGACCTGCCATCGCTGGCGGAAACCGGCATGAGCTACGGCGCCCTGCAACCCGGCCGGCTGACTTCTGCCATCGCCGCGCGCGAACCCGACAGCCTCATCCTGGTTCCCGAGCTGCTGCGTGTCCTCGTCCAGGCGACGGTTCTCGGCTGGCAGCCGCCGGCCAGCCTGCGCTTCATTGCCGTCGGCGGGGCGCACGTGTCGCCGGCGCTGCTGGCGCAGGCGGAGCGCGCTGGCCTGCCTGTGTATGAAGGTTATGGCTTGAGCGAGTGCGGGTCCGCGGTCGCGCTCAATACGCAGGCCCACAAGCGCCCGGGGAGTGTTGGCCGACCGTTGCCTCACGTCGAGGTTCGAATCGATGACCGGCAGCAGATCATCGTGCGCAACTCGGCGATGCTGGGATATCTCGGGGATGCTCCGCTGGCTGCGACCGGCGAGATCGAAACCGGCGATCTCGGCAGCTTTGATGCCGACGGTTTCCTGTACGTGCACGGCCGGCGGAAGAACCTGCTGATCACCAGCCTGGGCCGCAACATTGCGCCGGAGTGGGTGGAGCGGGAACTGCAGCAGGAGCCGGAAATTGCCGCCGTGATCGTGGCCGGCGAGGCGCGGCCGTTCCTGACCGCACTGATCAGCCCGCTCGCGAGTGGGACCAGCCTTTCGCGGATCGATGCGGCGGTCGCGCGCGCCAACAGCCGCCTGCCCGACTACGCGCGCGTCCGCCGCTGGGCGCTGGCCGCCGAGCCTTTCACATTTGCCAACGGTTCCCTGACCGCCAACGGGCGCCTGCGTCGTGGCCACATCCTGCGTGAGCACGAACAGACGCTCGAGGGACTTTACCGGGAGACGAGTACCCAGAAGGAGATTTGCGCTTGAAAACCGTCCCCTTGAGAGAGGCCTCGTTGCCGTTCCGTGAGCAGTTGCGGGTTGCCACACTTGGCGATCGCGAATTCCTGCTTCAGGCGCCGGTCATTGCCGAAGCCCTTGCCGGAAACATCAGCCTCACCCGTTACCTCGCCTTCCTGGAGCAGGCCTGGCACCACGTGCGCCACACCGTGCCGCTGCTGATGGCTGTGGGCAGTCGCCTGCCGGATCGTCACGCGCCGCTCAGCCGCGACCTCCTGCACTACCTGGAGGAGGAGATCGGCCACGACGACTGGATCCTGAACGACATCGAAGCCGCGGGCGGGGACCGCCGGGCGGTGCAGTCGTCCACGCCCAATGTCGAGACCGACGCGATGGTGGCCTGCGCCTGGGACACGGTGCAGCGGCGGAACCCGGTGGGCTTCTTCGGCATGGTGTACGTCCTGGAAGGCACCAGCGTGGCCCTGGCCGTGCGCGCCGCCGACGCCATCGAGCTGTCGCTGCGACTCCCGCGAACCGCGTTCACCTACCTGCGCAGTCACGGCACGCTCGATGTGGAGCACATCGAGCACCTGGGTGGAATTCTCGACCGCTTCACAGAGGCCGACGATCGCGCCGCCGTGATCCAGTGTGCGAAGTCCATGTTCTGGCTCTACGGCCACGTGTTTCGCGGGCTGGAGCGGCATGTTCCCGCTGACTGTGCCGAGTCAGCAGTTGGTCAGAAGGAAAGGGAAAGCGCATGAAGCTTGCCGAAGCACGAGTACTGCTCACCGGCGCCGCCGGCGGCATCGGCAGCGCGATTGCTGCCGAATTGCTGGCGCATGGCGCCGCTGTCCTGATGGTGGACATGAACGACACCGCGCTCCGGCATCTCGTCAGCGACCAACTGCCGTCGTTCGTCGACCGGGTCGAGGTCTACACGGCCAATCTCACGAAGGCCGAAGATCGCACGCGACTCGCTGAGTTCGCCAGGACCTGGCGCGGCGGTGTGAACGTGCTGATCAACAACGCCGGCGTGAGTCACTTCCGCCTGCTCCACGAGCAGCCTGCCGAGGAGGTGGACCTCGCGCTGGCCGTCAACCTCCAGGCCCCGATACATCTGTGTCGCCTCCTGCTGCCGCACCTGGGCCGGCAGACGGATGCCCATATTCTGAACACCGGGTCCGTCTTCGGCGGGCTCGGCTATGCGGCCTACTCGGTGTATTCCGCCACCAAGTTCGCGATCCGCGGGTTCAGCGAGGCCTTGCGCCGCGAGCTGGCAGATACCACGGTAAAAGTTCACTACCTGGCGCCGCGGGCCACGCGCACCGGCATCAACAGTGCTGCCGTCGAGCGAATGAACGAGGAACTTAAGGTGGCGATGGACACCCCGGCCATCGTGGCGGCGGCGGCGCGCCGGATGCTGGAGCAGGAAACGGCCGAGGCCGTCGTGGGCTGGCCGGAAAAGTTTTTTGTGCGCTTGAATGCGCTGCTGCCGCGCCTCGTGGATGGCGCCCTGCGCAAGCAGTTGCCAGTGATTCGCCGCTACGCCGGGACCCCGGCTTCGTTATCACCACCGGCCACCGACCTGTTATCGACGAGGGTACGTACATGAAGACATTCATCACGCAACGCCTGGCGGGAATAGCGCTTGGCCTATGCCTGGCCTTTGGCCTGCCGCTCGGCGCCGTGGGCGAAACCGCCCCGACGTCGTCATTCGACGCCGACCTGCTGGCGATCCAGACGAACTGGGCGCGGGCCAACTACCAGCTCAACGGTGACGCGCAGGAAACGGCTTTCGACAAATTGATTGACCAGGCAGCTGCCTTTACCGGGCGCAATCCCGGCAGGGCGGAGCCCCTCATCTGGGAAGGCATTGTGCTCAGCACCGCCGCCGGCG